>JBQCEA010000092.1:0-7339 GCA_051960695.1 Mucilaginibacter sp.
GAGCCCATTACTTTCTGCATCAAGGTAAGGTGTGTCTATCTGGTATATGTCACCTGTGAAAACAAACTTGCTGTTCTCTCCTGCCCTGGATATAATGGTCTTGATCTCGTGTGGCGTCAAATTTTGCGCCTCATCTACAATAAAGAATATTTTGGTAAGTGTACGGCCGCGGATAAAGGCTAACGGCGCTATAGATATTTTTTCATTGGTAACCAGCTCATCTATTTTGGCCTGCATCTTTTCATCATCATTGAACTGGTCTTTGATAAACTTCAGATTGTCCCAGATAGGCGCCATATAGGGGTCTATCTTTGATTTTACATCGCCCGGCAGGTAACCAATGTCTTTATTACTTAGCGGAACGATGGGCCTTGTCACATAGATCTGGCGGTAATACTTACGCTGTTCAAGTGCGCCTGCCAACGCAAGCAAGGTTTTCCCGGTACCGGCATTACCCTGTATCGTAATAAGTTTAATATCCGGGTGCAACAGGGCATGGATGGCAAATGCCTGTTCCTGGTTTTTAGGATGAATATTGAATACCGGCTGGTCAGTTACTTTCTCTAATATTCCGGTCTGATTATTATAAAACCCAGTTATTGATTGCTTTTTTCCGTAGAGGCTGTAGAAATGATTGTTTCTGTTTGGTAGTATATCCAAATCTCCTCCTATAACAGTGCCCTGCTTATTAAATTGCAAAATCAGCTTGTCGGATATCTTGGTAAGGATTGTTTCGCCGGTATACAGGTCTTCAAGGTTCTTAATCTTCCCCGTTTCATAATCTTCAGCATTCAGATCCAGAGATTTGGCCTTCAGGCGTAAACATATATCCTTGGATACTAATATTACCTTCTTGTCAGGATATTCTTCCTGCAACCCCAATGCAGCATTCAATATGCGGTGGTCCACCTTATCACTGCCAAAAACTTCTTCCGCATTAACTTTGGCGGTCTTTACATCCATCACCACTTTAAAGCTGCCTTTGTCTTTGCCTTTAAACGGAATCCATTTATTCAGCAGATTTTTTCGGGAAATAATATCCATCAAACGGATAAAGCTGCGCGCTTCGAAATTGCGGGTATCATTACCGCTTTTCATGTTATCCAGTTCTTCGAGTACCTGGATGGGCAGCGCTACATTATGTTCCTGGAAGTTTTCGAACGCATTATGATCGTAAAGAATAACCGAGGTATCTAATACAAATATCTTTTCTCTCCCGTTGGCTGGCATAGAAAGCTAAAATAGGGATTTTTGATGGTTGTAAGGTTTCAAAGTTGAAATGTTGTAAGGTTAATTTTATAAAGGTTGTCATTGTCCCAGCAAGAACATTCAACTTTACACCTTCAAACATGTCAACCGGCGAAGCCATAAAAGCGAAAACGGAAGGTCACTCTTGCGAATGTCTTCCGTTTCCTTCCTCTGCTGACCGTGGTCAGACAGAAGCATCAAGTTTTGTGTATTTGACCGATCCTTTACTTTCGGCGTCCTTGCGGATCCCGATTTCTTTTTTCTTTTGCTTTTAACAACACGTTACTCCGTAAAATATCGTGTGTATTTGCAATGCTTGTGTTAGACTTTCGCTTCGTTTTCAGCGGCTTGCGCCGTTTCGGTCGTTGGTTTCAGCGGCTTGCACCGTTTCGGGTTCATTGTTACCGGCAGCTTTCGCTGCTTTGTCCTGCTATGTCTTGTTAGTATCACATTGGTTCTATTGGCTCTCGCCGTTATCCCTTTTGTATACCGAGGTGACTTCCTGTGATCTTTAGCTCCTCCGAAAATTCGCCCGATTCACTTTCTGTTTCCCTGCCAAGCTGTCAAAGTACGTCGTTCTTGATGTTATCTAAGGTAGTGTCTGAATGTACGCCTGTCAAGTATTTTTTGTAATTTTTATAAACAGTTTTTTAACAGATAAAATGCTGTTTATTAACATTTTTTTATTGCTGATTTAGAGTAGTTTACACTACAAAAAGCTTGAGTGCCGTTAAGCTTGCTAACAAGTTGGTTATCAACAATAAATGGTTGAGCCCGCTTAATTGATGAGCTTAAAAACGCCTGAAACTCAAAAAATTGTTAAAATTTCTCTGTTAAATGTTTCCAGTACCGTTTGGGAATATGGCGCAAATGAAGCTTTAAATTTTTACGAGAAGCAATGTTAACGCTATTAAAGTAATTCTTCCATAGATGCTGATAAAGTCCCTCATCTGCAGTATAAATCGATGAAGTTTTGCCAGATTGATTCCGCTGGGAAAAATCGATCTCCATAAATTCAACTTCGTGCAGATCGTAGTAAATACCGTATCTCCGCCTGATATCATAGATCACCCATTTCTGATCTGCATATCGGTCCTTAAAATGTTTGATCAATAAAGGCAATACGTTAAAGTCGGGTTCAATTGCAGCGTAAAAAGTACCGTCTGCCAACTCTTGAAATCGAACAAAGGCCTCCATTCTGTGGCGCTCACGATAAACCATGTGTACAATTTCAGCTAATCGAAGCACAAACTTATTACCAAAATCTTTCTCGATATTTACAGAGCTATCAAAAACATGACGAATGTATCCTGCAATAATCTCATTGCAAGTTTTGGTTTCAGAAAGATAGGCGACATATAAATGCTGGACTGTATTGTCAGATGTTTTTCTTTTTAATCCGTTCAACACCCGCTCATATTTATGATTGTCCGTTGAGACATTGATCACGTTCTCAAATAATGCGGTATTACACCATTCGCCTGTATAAAGTTTTACCTGTTGTAGCCTGCGTTCATATATTTCGAATACAACGGTCAATAACCCCTCGAATGTACCATCATATATTAAGGTTGTCATATCAAAACAGACTTAATTGCGGTTGTATCTTTTTGAGGTATTTACTTTGCGATCCGGCAAGGATAAAGTGTTTAATGTTTGTTCCCAGCAGGTCCTTCTTCTCAAAAATATTGCTATTGCAGGTAATGAAATATTTTGCACGATTGATGGCTACTCCTAACGACTTAAGATTTTCCCAGTTTAGCCGTCTAAAACGTCTTGCTGCAACTATTTTATTGGCAGATTGCATACCTATACCTGGCACACGAAGGATCATCTGTAAGTCTGCTTTATTTATATCAACCGGGAACACCTGCATATTGCGTATGGCCCAACCCAGCTTTGGGTCAATATCCAGATCAAGAACAGGTTGCTGATCATTCACGATCTCATTAACTTTAAACCCATAAAATCGCATCAGCCAATCGGCCTGGTAAAGACGGTTCTCACGAATCATTGGTACTTCTGTATTTAAGCCAGGTAGACGATTATCTGCCAGCACCGGTACATAGCCGGAATAATACACTCTCTTTAAGTTAAAATTTTGATAGAAATGATCGGCTGAATACAGGACTTCCTTATCGTTCTCGCGTGTAGCACCTACGATCATTTGCGTGCTTTGACCTGCCGGTGCAAACATTGGGGCTTTTTTGAATAGCTTTTTCTCTTCGGTATTCTGGACGATCTCTTGCTTCAGAAAGCCCATCGGTTTTATCATATCCTGGCGGTTTTTATCTGGTGCCAGCAACTTTAATCCGGTTTCGGTAGGCATTTCCAAGTTGATACTCAAACGATCAGCGTAAAGGCCTGCCTCACGCATTAATTCGTCACTTGCACCAGGAATCGATTTAAGATGAACGTAACCGTTAAAGTTATGTTCAGTACGCAGCTTTTTAGCCACTCGTACCAGCCGCTCCATGGTGTGGTCTGCATCTTTGAATATACCAGAGCTTAAGAAAAGCCCTTCGATATAGTTACGGCGATAGAAATTGATGGTCAGATCAACCACTTCCTGCACCGTAAATGCTGCTCGTTTAATATCATTCGATTTGCGAGAAACACAATAGGCGCAATCGTAAATACAGTGATTGGTAAGCAATATCTTTAGCAGAGAAACACAGTGCCCATCTTCCGTATAACTATGACAGATACCATTGCTGGCATTACCTAAGCCTTTGTTTTCATTTTTCCGCTTGCTCCCGCTCGAGGCACATGACACATCATACTTGGCGGCATCTGCAAGTATGTTTAACTTCTCCGTTATTCTATCCGCATCCATGAAACAAATTTACTAAAATTTTTAGCAATTTGTTTTAATGGATTTACAACTTTTGGCTGAGTGCTCTAAGCTGTGTACGGTCTGATCTTAATAACAACAGCTTTAGACACAGGCGTGTTACTGCCTTCAGCCACATAATTTATCGGAACAAGCACATTGGTTTCAGGATAATAAGTTGCCGTATTCTTTTCAGGTATATTGTAAGACACTATCACAAAAAGTTTGGCTACCCGTTCGCGGCCGTCATGATTATTATATAAGTCAACCTTATCTCCTGCTTTAAAGCCGGCTTCTGCAATATCTTTTGGGTTCATAAATATCACACGCCGCTCATTATGAATTCCGCGGTAACGATCCTCCAAACCATAAATGGTGGTATTGAACTGGTCGTGACTACGGATAGACATCATCAAATATTCATCTTTAGCCAGTTCATACTTTGATAGCTCGACTACGGAGAAAGCGGCTTTGTCACCGTACTTTTCAGTTTTGAATTTCCGTTCACGCGGACTATTTGGCAAATAAAAACCGCCCGGTTGCCTTACCCTGCTGTTATAATCTTCACAGCCCGGTATTACTTTAGCTATCAGATCGCGCACTTCATCATAATTCGATGCATATTTATCCCAATCAACTTTTGTTTTATTACCCAAAGTGTCTTTTGCAAGACGACAGATAATCTGGGTTTCACTTAATAATTGGTCAGAAACAGGCTTCAATACACCTTTTGAAGATTGAATTACACCCATTGAGTTCTCGCAACTAACGATCTGCTCTACGCCATTGATAATATCTTTGTCGCTGCGTGCATAGCAGGGTAATATCAATGCCTCTTTGCCGTGCACTAAATGGCTCCGGTTAAGCTTGGTTGATACATGAACGGTCATATCCATTTTTCTTAAGCCATCGGCAGTATAGTTGGTATCTGGCGTAGCTGACAGAAAATTACCACCCATAGCAAAAAAGAACTTCAACTTACCTTCATGCATTGCTTTTATGGATTCAACCGTATCATAACCTTTCTCTTTTGGGGGCTCAAAACCGAATACTTCGGCCAGCTTTTTTCTCGGTTCATCTTTGAGTTTTTCCCAAATGAGCATGGTTCGGTTCCCTTGCACATTGCTGTGCCCGCGAACAGGGCATAACCCGGCACCGGGCTTACCAATACTACCCTTAAGCAGTACCAGGTTGGCGATCTCTTTTATAGTATCTACACCATTTACATGTTGGGTGATGCCCATTGCCCAGCACACAATAATGCGGTGTTTATTTGTCATCATGTCAGCGGCTTCCCGAATTTGTTCTACAGAAATGCCGCACTCGGCTGATAACCTGGATACATCCTGTCTTTCCAGGTGTGTGATCAACTCGTCATAACCAACTGTATTATTCTTAATGAACTCCTGGTCAAAAACTTTACCTGGCGCCTGCTTTTCTGCTTCGAGCAACAATTTTTCTATTGCTTTAAACAGCGCCATGTCACCGTTGATCTTTACCTGCAAATACAGATCAGCGAGTTTTATGCCGATACCCAAAAAACCCTTAACGGTCTGAGGGTCTTTAAATGCTGTTAAACCAGCTTCATGCAAAGGATTTATAGCGATTATCTTTGATCCGTTCTTCTTGGCTTTTTCCAGCGCTGTTAACATACGCGGATGATTAGTGCCAGGATTCTGCCCCATAATGATGATCACGTCTGTATCGTAAAAATCATTCAGCGTTACAGTGCCTTTCCCAATGCCGATCACCTCGCTTAATGCTGTACCGCTTGATTCGTGACACATATTGGAACAATCGGGCATATTGTTAGTACCAAATTCACGAACAAACAATTGATACATAAAGGATGCCTCGTTACTGGTACGGCCTGATGTGTAAAATGCAGCTTCGTCAGGCGAAGCTAAACTGTTAAGTTTATCAGCTATCTTTTTGAACGCATCATCCCAACTGATCGGTTGGTAATGCGTAGTCCCTTCAGGCAGATAAACCGGTTGCGCTATGCGTCCCTTCTTGCCTATTTCATAGTCATTGAGCTTGGCCAAATCGGCTACAGAGTTTTGCGCAAAGAATTCTGGTGTGAGTTTTTTAGTCGTCGCTTCTTCTGCCAAAGCCTTTGCGCCATTTTCACAATATTCCGCAATTGGCGAACGGTCATCATCCGGGTCCGGCCATGCACAACTCGAGCAATCGAAGCCGCCTTTTTGGTTCATTTTTAGTGAGGCTCCCAAGCCTCTTGCAAGACCGGCTTCACTAAATATATCCTTTAAAGCTTCGTAAACAGCAGGAACGCCCGCTGCCCAGTCCTTTGGCTCAGTTACTTTCAGATTTAATAACTCTTCCGGGTTTTCGGCTGATGGTTGCTTTTCCGTCTTCTCTTTCATTTCAATTTTTCAGCTAAAGGATTTGGATAATTGTCACTCTGATCTTCCGCTACATTATCCAAACAGGTAAAATCTTTCTCAACTAAAAGGTGAAGGTTTCCATGGTCATTTTCGTAGCCTACAGTATCAGTGTCTGCTAATTCTGACACCATTTTTTGCGGCATAAAAAGACATATCTTATTATTAGTATAAATAGCTGTTAAAGAATTATCATCAGTAACTTGTAGCGCATATACAAGTTTATCCTGCGCAAATTCCGTCACTTCTTCCAAATAGCCCGCGTCCACTATCTTACTAACATCCCTTTTGGTTAAGCGGTAACGCAATGTATTTCCTTTAATACGTATTTTCATATTTCTTTAGCAATACGCGGTTTGGTGATGTGTATATATTAAATCGCCTGCCACGTAAAAAACCAATTAATGTAATATTAAATTCTTTAGCTAACTGTACAGCAAGGCTCGATGGCGCACCAACCGCAGCAATGATATTTATTCCAGCCATGGCTGCCTTTTGTACCAGTTCAAAACTGGTCCTGCCGCTTAATAATAGTATATGCTTGTTTAATGGCAACAAGCCTTGGTTAAGTGCAGCGCCTATTAATTTATCCAGTGCATTGTGCCGGCCAACATCTTCTCTGACCAACAACAATTTGCCCAATCGATTAAATAAAGCCGATGCATGTAATCCACCCGTGGTAGTAAAAACTTGTTGATGATGACTTAATATTTCCGGCAACTGATAAAGCACTTCAGCAGAAACATCGTTATCGGACTCTTCATTATTAAAAGCATTTACCGTTCTGATGGCTCCGATAGACGCCTTACCACATACGCCGCAACTTGAGGTAGTATAGAAATTTCTTTCAGTATTA
>JBQCEA010000093.1:0-3295 GCA_051960695.1 Mucilaginibacter sp.
TCTACCATTTTTACCATGATTTCAGCTATTGCCTCCAAGGCAGGTAACAACGGTACTTTAATGGCTATTTTGAGTTTTCCGGTTATTATTCCGGTTATTCTTGTGCTAATCAAACTAAGCAAAAATGCAATGGATGGCCTCGACCGTGGTGCCGACTACGGTAATATCGGCGTTTTATGTGCTATCAATGTTATTGTAATAGCGACATCGCTGCTTTTATTCCCTTTTTTATGGCGC
Organism: Mucilaginibacter sp.; assembly: GCA_051960695.1. Lineage (GTDB taxonomy): Bacteria > Bacteroidota > Bacteroidia > Sphingobacteriales > Sphingobacteriaceae > Mucilaginibacter. The sequence goes on from JBQCEA010000093.1 coordinate 238, forward strand.
GATTAACGCGTTATTTCAATTGAAATTTCTTAAGATCAGTGCTATACACTCTTGTTTAGAATTATTTTAAATTTTATTTGGATTAAGTCTAAATAAGAATTTACTTTTGCCGCATATAACTCACTTTTATGCTACGCAAAACTTTTACGCTATTATCGCTTTTTACCTTTCTTTCCGGAGCACTGTTTGCTCAAAAGACAATAACCACATCAGAAGATTCACTAAATAATGATCTTTCCAGGAGCTCAACCACGATCGGTGGCTATGGCAACGCTTTTTATCAGCGCAATTCGAACCAGGAGACATCAAAGATCGACCTGGAACGCTTTGTGTTATTCACGGGCCATAAATTCAATGATAAAATATCCATCTTTTCTGAATTAGAAGTTGAGGATGCTAAAGTGACCGGGGGCGAAAACGGGGGTGAGGTGAGTATTGAACAGGCATACCTGAAATTTAACCTGAACGCCAATCAATACATTACAGCTGGATTATTCCTGCCGCGTATAGGTATTTTAAATGAAAATCATTTACCCAATACATTCAATGGTAACGAACGTAACTATGTAGAAACGTTCATCCTGCCATCCACCTGGCGCGAACTCGGTGTAGGTTTTTATGGCAATGCCAATAATTTGCCGCTAAACTACAGCGTAGCTGTGGTGAATGGTTTAAGCTCGGGGATGTTTGAACATGGCGACGGCATACGCGAAGGCAGGTTTGAAGGGCGCAATGCGACTGGTAATAACCTGGCAGCCACTGCGGCTGTACAATATTTTCCGGGTAAATTCAAATTCCAGGTATCAGGCTACTATGGCGGTACGGTGGGTGCAAGTAAGCGCAAGGCTGATAGTCTTGGCTTGAATGCCGGTATTTTCGGTACACCTGTTGCTATTGGCGAAGCAGATATGCAATATGCCAATAACGGCTTGGAAATACGCGTACTTGGAACGGTTGTATCTATTCCTGATGCCTCGAACATAAACCGGGCCTACGCTAATAACACGCAACAAACAGAGTACGGTGCTTATGTTGAAGTTGGCTATGATATTTTGCATCGTGCCGGCAGCCTGAATAAAAAACAACTTATCCTGTTCATCCGGGATGAAAAGTTCAATGTCAATGCACAGGTGCCATCTAACGGTGTTATTGACGGTACTTTGAACCAAAATCATGTTGTGGCTGGGTTTACATATCTGCCGATCAGGAATGTGGCTATAAAAGCCGACGTAAGATTTGTTCACACCGGTAATCAGAATCCGGAGCTGATCATCAACCCGAATCCGGTCGCACTGCCATATCAGCCTAATTATAACCTGGTTAATCTGGGTGTAGCATTCTCATTTTAAAACCAATGGACAGAAGAGATTTCTTAAAACAATCATGTATAGCCTGCATCGCGGCGGGCGCAGTAGTAGTGGCAGGTTCCCTGTCATCATGCGCTACATTGCCGGTTTATAAAACCGCAGCGGAATCAAATAAAGTAACTGTGCCGGTCTCATTATTTGCCCAGGGCGATTTCCAGGTTATACAGCCTAAAGGTTTCTACTACAATATCGGTTTACTAAAAGAAAAGAATGGTACCTATACTGCCTTGTTGTTACGCTGCACCCATGCGGATAACCAGCTAACACCTACCGGTAATGGCTATAAATGTAATTTGCATGGCAGCACCTTTGACAAAGAAGGCCATGTTACACAAGGGCCGGCGGAAAGGCCCCTTACCAAATATCAGACCGAACTTATATCCGATCAAATAATCATCCATTTAACCTGACAACATAATGAAAAACATTGCTATCGGTTCGTTTTTGATGGCAGCACTGGCTATTGCCGGCTGTAAAAAAGATAATAATAACAATACAACTGATGACAATACATCGGAACAGAATGTTCTGAATGATTTTGCAAACGTATTGGCTAACCCGAATTACCAGGATATACAGGCAAAAGCGCAGATCATGAATAATGCGGTTATCGCTTTCAATGCCAATTCTACTGATGATAACCTCGCTGAGGTGCGCACGGCATGGAAAAGCACCCGCGCTGCGTGGGAATCATGCGAAGGTTTTCTGTTCGGCCCGGTGGAGGATTTTGACTATGACCCTACCATGGATGACTGGCCCGTAAACAAGGCCGATCTTGATGCATTACTTGTAAGCGCCAATCCTTTGCAGGTTTCGGACATCGATCAGTTAGGAACATCGTTAAAGGGCTTCCACGCTATCGAATACATAATATTTGGCGTTGGCGGTACTCAAAAGGCTGCAAATATCAGTGCACGGGATAAGGTTTACCTGGCGTCGCTGGCACAAAGCCTATATAATACCACTACCGAGCTTCGGAATAGTTGGGACCCTGCCCAATCCAATAATTTTACCCAGCAGGTCGTTACGGCAGGCAAAGGCAGTACCCGTTTTCAAACACGCCAGGCGCTATTTATGGCATTGATTGGTTCTATGGCTGACATTTGCAACGAAGTAGCAAATGAGAAAATGCAAATACCTTTAGCCGCCAAGGATTCAACGCTCGATGAGTCATCCTTCTCGCACAATTCGGTAAATGATTTTAAGAACAATATCGTTGGCGTGCTAAATGCCTATAAATGTAAATATAATGGTTCTTCAGGCCATAGCCTGAGTGAATTGGTAGCGTCTAAAAATGCTTCGCTGGATAACAAGATTCAATCTCAGATCAATACCGCTATTGCATCTTTTAACGGCATTACTACTACTTACGAACTGGCGATATACACCCAGCAAAACCAGATAAAACTGGCGCAGGCTGCTATCAATACGCTGAAAGAAACGCTTGAGGGTGATCTGACAACCTTTATCCAGGTGAATATTAAAGACTGATATCAGGTGATAAAATTAAAGATAATAGGCGGCCTGGCATTGATAGTGCTGGTGATGATAAAATGCCAAAAATCAGCTGTTTTCCCAACAGAGCAGTATGACGATCAGCTTTCGGGCGGTGATGTAACAGTGTTCGATGCAACTTCTAAAGCTTTTCAAAACGCTTTCCCGGCTTTGTCGGAATATGACGGACGTGTCCA
>JBQCEA010000094.1:0-2561 GCA_051960695.1 Mucilaginibacter sp.
CGTTCTGTTTCTTTCTTCACTCTCACGAGCAAGCCTTCATCGTCATATTCATAGAATGTTGCAAAACCGTTCTCGTCTATCTCCGCCATCAATCGCATGGTGCCGGCATCGTATGCATAAGTCTTCATCTGCGAATTGAATGGATTTATGCGCAGGTCGTCTATAAATACCCCCGAGGTCAACGGCGTCAATTGCAGGGTCAGCGTTTTAGCCGATCCAAGGGCGCCGGTGTTGATCGTACCTTCAATAAGCTTCCAGTTCTCCACTAATGCCTTGCAGGTTAAAGGAACTGTGATACCATTCATCCTGAGCGAGATATTGACGGATTTATTCGTTACGCTGTCATCTCTTACCCATACATCGAAAATGTATTTTTTACCAAGCATCGGTTCAAACCCTACCGGATATAGGCCTGTGTCCGATTTCAGATTATATTCCCCCTTCGTGTTGATGCTTAGCAGGCTGTCTGTCCGCAGGGTTTTATTTTGAATATCTGTGGTTAAGGTGTAACCGACTGTGGGTAGCGGCACGGAATAGTTACCCGAGTGTGCGAGCGTATCAATAGCATAGCTCTTAATTGTGGTGTCCGTACCGGTTTTAACAAAATCCACATCCGGCTTGAACCCGGTGACCGTGCCCGGCGAGAAGAAGCTGTCTTCAAAGCTGGCTGCATAGATCTCCCTGTTCTGTGCATTTGAGGCAACAGCCGATGGCAGTTCCCCATTAAAGTCGAATTTTGCCGCGCTAAAACGGCCGAGCGCATCTTTATTTTCGATCTGCTGCCCATAGTCATCATAACCGGTTACGGTATTTGCGGTCACCCAACGGTTCCGGTTGCCCAGGGTATCTGTCACCCAACCAGAAGCCCCATAGTACCAGTAAGGTGAAAACTTATTGATATAGCCGGCTTGCTTAACATTCACTCCTTTGACGGAAGTATTCGGGTTGTATTTCCTGCTTTGCTGGAATACCAGACTACCATGTTCCCGCCAGTTACCTAAGAATCCACGGATGTAGGGATTGATGTGTTTACGCCAGGCATAAGCTAGTGTATCATTACGATTTGCAAGACTGTCTGTCGAATAAAGGATATGGATTCCCGCACCACCACCTGCATCAATGATCTGCTGTCTTGTATTATTGTAGAATTCCATTCCGATTCCACCAGGAACAGTATCGGTATTCATCGTCATTTTTAGGGATATATGGTGTTTGCCCGCTGTTAACGCCACAGGAAAAATTGCCCAGTACACCTTGTCCCTCGGAGGCAATGCGCTTCCCCCGTCAATCGAATAAGAATAAGCATCGTCACCTGAGTAACCGACGTATGAGGCCGCAAACGGAAGAACAATATCCTTTTCAATGTCAACTTGATATCCAACAAGTGGATTGGTATTAGGCGGCGGCCATACTCCTGTTCTATTAAGTCCTGATTGTAAATACGTGCTGCGTATCACAGTATCAAATCCCCGTGATGAGCCGTTAAAAAAATAAACACCATTTTCACCTCTTGTTGACCAGTTCAGTGCATAAGTATACTTCGATGCCCTACCGGAGACATATTTCGTACTATCGGCCAACTGTCCATGCTGATCCATGGACCAGCTTTCATTGTAAGCCGTAGCTGAAGCATTGATCGCCTGCAGGCTGGTCAGATCGGTATTGGCTGCAAGCTGAAGCTTATTATTCTGGATAGGGTTGCTGAGACAGACAATACTTTCGGTTTTCGCACTGAGCATATTGCGATATCCGGAACGAACCAATTTAACCATATAAGGAGATGCCGTCACCTTAAAGTTCGGCTGGTATGCACCTGTCTGATCGATCAGCTTTTTCGTGACCGTCGTTGCGGAGTCTGCTTTATCCTCAATGATCCAGTAACGCTTATTGACACCCGACAGGTCATCGATCTCATCCCCGCTTTTTAAATAGCTCGCATACTGGCTCGGAACTGTTGCTGTCGAGTCCGTGGTGAAATTCTGCAATAGAAGGCCGGCATTCTGGTATGCGCCGCCCATGCCATTGTACACCCAATAGGCAGGCAGGTTTACCGAATAGATGTTTTGGTTGAACTCGTTTTGCGTTGATGTCACAACGGGCTCCCCAGTCAGGCCGTCATAGGCCATATTCTGCGTGGTGATTGAAGAGCCATTCTCCGTTTTGACAACATGATCAATAATGCCGTAATATTGACTCACTTTGACGGCGCAGGCCGACCTGAATAATTTATATTCATTGTTCACCGGTTCGGGAAAATGCGGCAAGGGGAACGCAAAGAATATGAGATCAACAATATCGAAGCCTATGTTATCTGAGAAACCATTGTTTTTTGTTTCATATTCCCTGAAGTCTGTAAAGAAGTCAATATCCCTGCCTATAACCTTATTATGCGAGATCGTTCCATCGGGATTAACGATATCAACCGTGTTATCTAACGTATATTCGCCCGCTCCTTTCGGATCTGATTTGTAATAATACACAGTCGAGGCAATTTCTGCGCCTGTTTGGTTAAAAGTCCTGGTCGCCTTTAGTTTACCATGCATGTCATTTAAGACTATACT
>JBQCEA010000095.1:0-3440 GCA_051960695.1 Mucilaginibacter sp.
CTTAAACCAGAAAAAGATAAAAGGGGTAATAACCACGCACTATTCTAACCTGAAAGTTTTTGCAGGCAATACGCCGGGTATCGAAAATGCATCGATGCTGTTTGATAACGTGGCCATGCGTCCGCTATATATGCTGGAAGTAGGTAAGCCCGGCAGCTCCTATGCTTTTGAGATCGCCCAAAAAATCGGTTTGCCTAAACAGGTGCTCGACCTGGCTAAAAACAAAGTGGGTGTGAGCCAGAAGAAGGTCGACACTTTATTAGTAGACCTTGAGCGCGAGAAAAAGGAGATATATGATACTCGTGTAAAGCTGGATAAACAGCAAAAGCGGGTTAACGAACTGCTTGGCGAAAATGAAAAGCTGAAAAGCTATTTCGAAGAGAATAAAAAGGCCCTGATACGTGATGCAAAGCAGGAGGCCAGGAATATCATCCTGAATGCTAATAAACTGGTTGAAAATACCATAGCCGACATTAAGAGCAGCAATGCCGATAAGGAAAAAACACGGCAACTGCGTGAAAACCTGAGTAAAGAACTTCAAAAAAACACCATTAAGCCAGAGCAGCCTAAGCCTGTAAAACAGATAGAGGAATTAAAACCGGGCGATTGGGTGAAGCTGAATGATTCTGATACTACTGGCCAGGTAATGGAAATTGCAAAAGACAATGTGATCATTGCCATTGGCGATCTGCGTACTGTTGCTAAGAAAAACCGGGTGCAAAAGGTGTCGCGCAAGGAGGTGCCTAAAGAAATAAGAAGGAGTTTTAGCGCACATGCCAGCGATATGGCCAGTTTTAGTCCGGAGATTGATGTACGGGGCAAACGAGGAGATGACGCCTTGTATGAGATAGAAAAGTTGCTCGATAGGGCGCTGATGATGGGTTATAATAATCTAAAGATCATTCATGGCAAAGGTGACGGAATTTTACGTAAATTGATTCGCGATTATTTGAAGAAGTATGATGCCGTGGGCAGGATGGAAGATGAGCATGCGGATAGAGGGGGAGATGGAATAACTTATGTATATTTGAAGTAAACCAACTAAACCATGAAACCTAAATACTTCCTGTTATTCTTCATTTTATTTATATATACGGGCGTTTATGCACAATCGGTAGTGATCACCAGTCACGACCCGCACGTGCGTTATATGGGACGTATCAATATGCTGGATGAGGCTGCTGAACTCTCCTGGCCGGGTACAACTGCGAAGATCGATTTCAAAGGTACAGGGGCAAAAGCGACACTCCGGGATGAGCATGGAATGAATTATATTGATGTAATACTGGACGGTAAGGTCATTAAAGTACTGCAGCCCGATAGCGTCAAAAGGGAATATACATTGGCTTCAGGGCTTTCAAATAGTGAGCACCATCTCGAACTGTTCAAGCGCACTGAATGGACCATGGGTAAAACCTGGTTGTACGAATTTACATTGGACAGGGGTTCGTTAACCTTGTCGCCGCCTGCCAATAAGCGCAAAATGGAGTTCTATGGCAATTCCATTACTTGTGGATATGCCGTAATAGATACAACCGGCAAAGACAGGGGTACAGCGCCTTATGAAGATGCTCACCTAAGTTATGCCACTATAACGGCCAATCATTACAACGCCGACTTCAATATCATAGCCCGCAGCGGTATCGGTATTATGGTAAGCTGGTTTCCGCAGATCATGCCGGAACTGTACGGCCGTCTTGATCCAACCGACAGCGAAAGCAAATGGAATTTTTCGAAATACACGCCAGATGTAGTGGTTATTAACCTGTTCCAGAACGACTCGTGGATAGTAAAACAACCGCAAAACGACCAGTTCAAAGCCAAGTTTGGCGATAAGGCCCCCGACGAAGAGCATATAATTAAAGCTTATAAGGATTTTGTTAAAAGCATACGGGAAAAATACCGGAAAGCACAGATCATCTGTGTGCTGGGCAATATGGATGCTACCAAAGAAGGCTCGCCATGGCCGGGTTATGTTGAAAAAGCCGTATCACAAATAGGCGATAAAAATATTTACACACACTTTTTCCCTTATAAAAATACCTCAGGGCACCCCAACATCAAAGAGCAGCAGGCCATGGCCGATGACCTGATCAGCTTTATTGATCAGCATGTGAAATGGTAGGACACGATTTGGGGATTTTATGGATTGGGCGGAATACTTGCGCCGAGGCAAAATATGAGCACAAAAGATACAATTATTAAAATAATCAATCTTCCATATTCCTTTTACAATTTGGAAACAGTTTCAATTTACTCTTTATTAAAAGGTACAGATTATTTTCAGTTCCACGATCAAATTAATGTAGATGATATAAGTAAGGAATTGAGTAATGCTCCCGAGGTAATTAATAATTGGCTGACTTGGTCTGAAAATAAGCGTGTAGATACTGGCTGGTTTTTTGAAATAAATAATGGGCAATGCAGAGTAGGATATGTATCAGCTGGCAAAGTAACTAAAACGGAGACTTATCAAGACAAAATATATGCATGTGCTACTTTTATAAAGTATGAAATCGAAAGCATAAGAGTGTGCTAAACTGACTTTCCTAGCTTAAGTTTGTAACTTTTCAGTCTCCACTGGCTTAAGTTTGTAACTTAAGCTAAATGATAGATTTTTTGCCAAACGCTTATATGAAAATACAAGAAAACGAAACCAAAATAGTAGGTCATTGGATGTTTGGCGGCTCGAAAATGCTCGCCGATAAAAATTGTGAACGTATTGATTGGTTGCGGAGTAACTATTTGAAATTAATATCTACAGACGAATCTGGTTGGCTTAATTTATATCAAGATCCGGGCGATAAACGATATTGGCAACTTGATTTTGAGCATGGAGAAATGCATGGCGGTGGTCCTCCATCGCTTATAGTGCTTTCGGAAGATGAAGCGCGAACGAAGTATGATTTTTAACTTCTTATTGGCTTAAGTTTGTAACTTAAGCCAATGATCGCTTCAACCCTAAAACATTTCCACCACCCAATCTGTCATACCATTTGTCTGAAAAATGGATGAGAACACAGATGATTTTCCGTAGATTTATCCAACCAATTTATAACCATGAATAAAGTTGTTAGCAATGCCGACGAGGCTATCCGCGGCATTGAGGATGGCATGACCTTAATGCTTGGGGGCTTCGGTTTGTGCGGTTTACCTGAAAATTGTATTGCAGCGCTTGTAAAAAGCGGCAAAAAGAACCTTACCTGTATCTCCAATAATGACGGCGTTGATGATTTCGGCATCGGCCTGATGCTGAAACAAAAGCAGGTTAAAAAAATGATATCTTCCTACGTAGGCGAGAATGCCGAGTTTGAAAGGCAGTTGCTCAGCGGTGAACTGGAAGTAGAACTGGTGCCGCAGGGAACATTAGCTACACGCTGTATGGCCGCCGGTTACGGAATGCCCGCTATTTTTACTCCGGCAGGTATCGGCACCGAAGT
>JBQCEA010000096.1:0-8835 GCA_051960695.1 Mucilaginibacter sp.
GGCGCTAAATTCCTGGTGCGTAAAGAATTAACAAGCGATTACCGCTTACTGGAAGAAATTATCAAACCGCTGGTTTAAATGCCTGTATCGTTGTTATTGTACTTTAATCCTCCACCAACTCCACTTCAGCTACCGGACTAAAAAGATAAATCCTCCGGGTGGCTATTTCAGTGCACTTATATCGCTTACGTAGTTTTTCATCTTTGCGGAATACACGGCCATTTTTGAGCTTGAACAGGGCTTTCATAGGCACTTTGTCGACAGTTACATGATCATCTTTCGGCGGATCATAAAGGCGTAATGATTTGTACAGATTAAGATCAGAGCAACTGGATGCTGCGGGATTGTCCAGATAAAGGACGATAGCTTTTTTAACATCCGGCGGGAAAATGTCTTTTTCAAAAAATGGCTGCATCATTTTTTTGAAATTATTCTTCCATTCCACGCCGTGCGGTTTGGCCTTGTGCTTATGCTCGTTCCAGGTATGCAGGTGCGCAAATTCGTGCACGGTAGTTACCAGGAAGGCATATATATTCAGATCATAATTTACAGAAATGCGGTGCCCTTTGCTTCCATGCGGCGCACGGTAATCACCAAACTTGCTGTTACGATTTCGGGAGATCTTAAACTCACATTGAAAGTGATCTATCCAGCGGGCAATCAGGGGTGCCGCAGCCGGGGGCAGATACATCTCTAAAACTTTTACTTTATCCAATTTAACCTCATCCAAATATAAGCAGAAAGCCTAAAGCTAAAAGCAAAAGGCGTTATATTAAACGCCTTTTGCTTTGGACTTTTGCCTTAAGCTTTATCCTCACCTTAAAAGATGGTACGTTATAAAACTTGCCAGGTAAGCCAATCCGGTCATGTAGGCGAACTGGGCAGCCGGCCAGCGCCAGCTTTTGGTTTCGCGGTAAACAACGGCCATGGTGCTTGCGCATTGCATAGCAAAGGCATAAAACATCATCAGCGAAAATGCTACAGCTACAGTAAACACAGGCTCGCCTGTTTGCGGATTCTTAGCCGCATGCATTTTTTGCTGCACCGATTCCATTTTTTCAGCATCGCCTTCAACACTGTAAATAGTTGCCATAGTGCCTACAAATACTTCGCGGGCAGCGAAGGATGTAATAAGCGCAATGCCGATCTTCCAGTCGAAACCAAGCGGCCGGATAACAGGCTCTATGGTATGACCAAGCACGCCGGCATAAGAGTTTTCCAGTTTTTCGGAAGCGATCTTACGCTGCAGATCATCAAGATTAAGATGGCTATATTGCGGTTGTTGGTATTTCTGCTCGATACGTGCAAAACGGTTGCCTGGGCCATACGAAGCAAGTACCCATAAAATAACAGATACTGCCACGATCACCTTACCAGCTTGCAGTACAAATGCTTTAGCGCGGTTATACATATCCTGCCCAACATTTTTCCAGCGGGGCATACGGTAAACTGGCAACTCCATAATGAAGTAGCCGCGCTCACGGGCTTTTAAAATGAATTTCATTACAAACGCTACCGTAATAGCCGATATTAGGCTTAGTACATACATGCCTGTTAAAGCCAGTCCTTGCAGGTTAAAAAGCCACCACACATTACGATTGGGAACAACCAGGGCAATGAGCAAAGTGTAAACCGGTAAACGCGCAGAGCAGGTAACCAATGGCGTAACCATAATGGTGATCATACGGTCTTTCCAGTTCTCAATGGTACGCGTACTCATGATAGATGGCACAGCGCAGGCAAAGCCTCCAATAAGCGGCACAACGGACTTGCCGTTCAGACCAACCTTGCGCATTAATCTATCCATCATAAAAGTAACACGCGACATGTAACCGGTGTCCTCAAGAATGGAAATAAAGCCAAAAAGAATAGCTATCTGCGGTATAAATACCATCACGCCGCTTAAGCCGCCGAGCACGCCATCAACCACCAGATTGGTGAGCGGACCAGCAGGCAGTATGTTATGTAATGAAGTTTGCGCCCACACAAAAAAGTCGGCGATCAATTTCATGGGGTAAGCCGACCAGGCGAATATCGACTGAAAGATAAAAAGCAGTATAGCAAAGAATATGATAAACCCGAACGTTTTGTGGGTTAATATTTTGTCTATCTTATTGCTGATGTTTTCTTCCTGTGCCGTTTCATTTTTCTTAACGGTATCATATAATAAGTCGTTAATGAAATTATAACGGGCTATGGTTTCTGATGCCTGCGCCTTTTGCGAATGAAAACTAAACTCTTGCTCCAGCTCTTCGATGCGGTCGCTTTGGGCGGGGGTTAAAAACTTTAATGTTTCATGCTGATGGGCCAGTTGCAGGGCATAATAAGGATTATCTACCTTTATTTCTTTGCCTATTTGCGCAATGAGCCCGGGTGCAAGGGATTCAACGTCAATGGTTTCTTCCTGCAGGGCAAACTTATTGGCATAAGATATGGCTTCCTTCAGTTTGTCGATGCCCTCTATTTTTCGGGCTGATATCGGAACTACCGGAACACCTAATTTTTGAGAGAAGGCATTTACATCGATATTGATGCCTAACTTTTTAGCCAGGTCCATCATGTTTAATGCAACGATCACCGGGATCTTCAGATCGGCAACCTGGGTATAGAGCAGTAAGTTTCTTTTTAGATTGGATGCGTCCAGGATAACAACCACAAGGTCCGGGCGCAAAGGATTTGCTTTATCCGCCAATACCGAAAACACAATAGATTCGTCCCGGCTTTTGGGATAAAGACTGTATGTACCTGGCAGGTCAATAATTTGTGCCTGGCGCCCGTCAGGCAGATCACAAACGCCGGTCTTTTTATCGACCGTAACCCCCGGAAAGTTTCCTATCTTTTGATTAAGCCCGGTTAATACATTGAAGAGCGTTGATTTACCGGTGTTTGGATTTCCTACAAGCGCAACTTTTATATTAGTGTTCACTTGCTGTTAAAAAACTATTGCAGAATAATAGTCGAAGCCTCTCTTTTGCGTAAGCTCAGCTGATAGCCTGAAACATGAATAGCAATTGGGTCGCCAAGTGGTGCAATACGCGAAACGCGAACTTCTTCGCCCGGTAAACAGCCCATTTCCATCAACTTTACCGACATTTCCAAATCAGTAAATTCTTTTACTATTCCAGTTTCCCCTACTTCAAGTTGTGAAAGCTTCATATTATCTGTATGTATGACTCAACAAATGTAAACCTTATTTAAATTAAATCCAAATAAGAAGAATAATTTACATTCAGATTTCAATTACCTAACACGCGTTAGTAATTGCTTTTTGCTGAATAGATTTTGTCTTACCGAAGTGCGGGCAGTGGCAATCTTTCTTAAAAATGCCGCAGGATGAAAGGCTTGCAATAGCAGCTAATATTACCAGGTATTTAACTTTTCTCATTAGTTAATTTATACGATAAATACGCTGGTTTTTGTTGCTTTATTATACTGCCTGACCGAAATAAAAAGGCCCGCAATAGTGCAGGCCCGTATATCTTAGAATCAGAATTAAATTAAGCGCCAACAAGTGATTGATAAGCTTCGGCAGTTAACAGGCCATCTACTTCCGATGCATCTTTAACGCTGATCTTCACCATCCAGCCTTTTCCGTATGGGTCTGTATTTACCAGTTCGGGCTGGCTGTCGAGATCAGAGTTTACTTCAGTTACGGTTCCGGTAACAGGCATAAAAAGGTCTGATACCGTTTTTACCGCTTCAACCGTTCCGAAAACGTCTTCTTTGGCTACTTCTTTTCCAACGGAAGTAATATCCACATAAACAATATCGCCCAGTTCGCGCTGTGCAAATTCAGTAATTCCTATGTAGGCATCGCCGCCTTCAACGCGTACCCATTCATGGTCTTTGGTGTATTTCAGTTCAGTTGGAAAATTCATATCGGTTGTGTTTTTTAATTGCCTCAAAAATAATAAAACTTAGTAAACAAAATCGATTAAAATCAGGCATATAAATAAGAGAAAACCATGTAACACAACAGTTGTTAAACGTATGGATATCAATTAAAAACCAATCGTCATGAAAAAATTAAGTTTAATTATGCTGATTGTTTTTGCAGCATGGGGTTTCCAGGCATGTAAAAACAAAGCAAAAGACAGTACAAGCACTGCCGATAGTGCTAATGAAGCAAAAGATACTGCCAAAACCACCGCCAAAGAAAACATCAGTGTTGACCAAAACGATGCCAAGTTTGTGGTTACCGCAGCAGCCGATGGCATGGCTGAAGTGAACCTGGGTAAAGTTGCCGAAGTAAAGGCATCAAACACCAGGGTAAAGAATTTTGCGGCAATGATGGTTACCGATCACTCAAAGGCCGGTAATGCACTGGCCGACCTTGCTAAAAGCAAAAATATAACCCTGCCAACTGCACCAGACACTTCGGCACAGCAAAAGGCGCAAAAGCTGGCTAAAAAATCCGGGAAGGATTTTGATAAAGATTATGTTGATGCCATGGTTGACGGGCATAAGAAAGCGGTAAAACTTTTTGAAGACGCTTCCCAAAACCTGAAGGACCCCGATTTGAAAGCATTCGCTATTAAGACTCTGCCTACATTAAAAATGCACCTTGATTCTATCAATGCGATACATGATAGTATGAAGTAATCAGCTGCGTGTCAAATATATACATGGGCGGACTAAGTTCCGCCTTTTGTTTTTTATACAGTTGTATAAGCACTGATAAAGCAATACATTTAAGCCGCTTATTACTTTGCACTGATGAAAAAAATTTACCTGTTCCTTTTCCTTACTATTGGGTCTGCATATGCTGTTAGGGCACAAAGCCTTGCATCAAAAACTAAAGGATTTACCAAATACACCGGCTATTTTAACTTTTATTGGGATGAAAAGACTGACCGGATATTACTGGAGATTGACAGGTTTAATGACGAGTTTCTTTATGTGAACTCATTACCGGCGGGTGTTGGATCGAATGATCTCGGTCTCGACCGCGGGCAGATCGGCGATTCGCGGATAGTAAAGTTTGTAAAAGCAGGGAATAAGGTATTATTGGTACAGCCCAATTTAAATTACCGCGCGGTAAGTGATAATCCCGACGAGCGGAAATCGGTTGAAGAAGCATTTGCGCAGTCGGTGATATGGGGTTTTACAATAGAAGCGCAGGACAGCAGCAAAGTATTGATCGACCTTACTCATTTTCTGCTTCGGGATAGCCATCAATTGGCCCGCAAACTGGGTAATAACAACCAGGGAAATTATCATGCAGATGAAAGCAGGTCGGCGATATATCTTGCCAATACCAAAAGCTTCCCCGAAAACTCGGAATTTGAAGCAACCATTACATTAGCCGGAACGGGTACGGGGTCGGAGATCAGTTCAGTCACGCCTGATCCCAATTATGTGACCGTACGGATGCACCATTCGTTTATTAAACTGCCGGATAACAATTATAAGCCCCGAAAATTTGACATCAGAGCGGGATACTTTGATGTGGAGTATATGGATTTTGCAACGCCGATAGATCAGCCGATCGTTAAGCGGTTTATCACCCGTCACTGGCTGGAAAAGAAAAATCCTTCTGCGGCGATGAGTGAGCCGGTTAACCCTATTGTTTATTACGTCGACCGTGGTGCTCCGGAGCCTGTACGTACAGCACTGATAGAAGGTGCTTCATGGTGGAACCAGGCATTTGAAGCAGCGGGATATAAGAATGCTTTCCAGGTAAAATTGCTTCCGGAAGATGCTGACCCAATGGATATCCGGTATAATATTATTCAGTGGATACATCGCTCGTCGCGTGGATGGTCATACGGTGCGTCAATTGTTGACCCGCGCACAGGCGAGATCATTAAAGGGCAAGTTTCCTTAGGCTCACTCCGTGACAGGCAGGATTTTTTGATCGCTGAAGGGTTGCTGCAGCCTTACGAGGATGGCAAGCCTGTGAGTGATGAGCTGATGAAAATGGTTAAGGCCCGTTTGCGGCAGCTTGCAGCTCATGAGGTTGGGCATACTCTTGGTCTGCAGCACAATTTTATAGCAAGCGTGAAGGATAGGGCATCGGTAATGGATTATCCGCAGCCTTATTTTACTTTAAAACCGGACGGTACAATTGACTTATCGAACGCATATACCAATGAGATCGGTGGTTGGGACAAGCGTGCTATTTTATATGGCTACCAGGATTTCCCGAAGGGGACTGATGAGGATGCTGATTTAAAAAAGATCATCACTAAAACACTGAAAGATGGCTATGTATTTATTTCGGATGATGATGCGCGCCCGGCAGGCGGTGCCCATCCACAGGCTCATTTGTGGGACAATGGAATAGATGCAGCCGATGAGCTTAACCGACTGATGAATATCCGCAAGCATGTGCTGGCCACGTTTTCTGAAAAAGCGATCAGGCAGGATGCGCCAATGGCTACATTAGAAGAAGTATTGGTACCGATGTACCTGATGCACCGTTATCAGGTGGAAGCAGCATCAAAAATGTTGGGCGGTTTGTATTATACCTTTGCCGTAAAGAATGACGGCCAGATCGTAACACAATTTGTTCCGCCAGTCGAGCAATGGAAAGCTTTTAATGCGCTGATGGCTACCATTGCACCCGATGCGCTGGCTTTACCGGAAAGCCTGATAGAAAAAATACCGCCGAGGCCGGTTGGCTATCCCCGCACGAGGGAAACTTTTAAATCGCGCACCGGTGTAACGTTCGATCCAATGTCCGCAGCGGAAGCCGCGGCAGGCAACACCCTGTCATTTATGCTGAACCCGGAAAGGGCCGTCCGATTGGTTGAGTATCACGCCCGCGATAATGCACAACCCGGTTTAGATGCGGTATTGCGCAAATTAATTGCGCAGACATGGCAAGCGCCTCAGCAACCGGGTTATAAAGGTGAATTACAGCGCCTGGTTAATACACTTACATTAAAGCAAATATTGCAGCTTGCCGCTGATACGCATGCAGCTGCAGAAGTGCGTAGTATGGCTTTGCTCGAAATAAATGACTTGAAAAAATGGATGTACCAATCTGCAGCGGCCGCCAAAACAGAGCAAAAAGCTAATCTGTTGTTTGGATTGGCGCAGATAAATGAATTTGAAAAGAATCCGGATAAATTTCAGCCTGCTGAAACATTAAATTTGCCGGATGGTCCGCCTATCGGCAGTGATAGCGATTATTAAGATTAACTATGGAAACATCTATTATAACGGGTTTGTTGGCCTACGGAATGTCGGGCAGGGTATTTCATGCGCCGTTTGTCAGTACGCATCCGGGCTTTAAACTGAAAGCGGTTGTTGAAAGGCATGAAAAGAAAGCAGCTGCTCAACTGCCTGGTATCATCAGCTACGATTCAACGGAAGAATTGCTGAACGATCAGGAAATAGAGCTTGTGATCGTCAATACGCCGAATAATACGCATTTCGATCTGGCTAAACAGGCGTTAAAAGCAGGTAAACATGTTCTGGTTGAAAAGCCTGTAGCCGAAACTACTGCCGAAGTAAAGGAATTGTATGACCTGGCCAGGCAAATGGACAAGCACCTGATGGTATATCAAAACCGGCGCTGGGACAGTGATTTTCAATCGGTAAAACAGGTAATAGAAAGCGGAAAATTAGGTGAACTTATCGAAGTGCATTTCAGGTTCGATAGATATAAGCCAAAGCTAAGTCCGAAATTATTCAAAGAAACCAAGACTGCTGCTGCCAATGGCCTGGCTTATGATCTCGGCCCGCATCTGATCGATCAGGCTATCAGTTTATTTGGGAAGCCATTGTCATTTACAAAGACTACAGGTATATACCGCGAAAATTCGGATGTAACGGATTATTTCCATTATCACCTGATTTATCCGCACCAGGTGAATGTCTATCTTACTTCGGGTTTGCTTATTGCACAGCCGGTACCATCTTTTGTGGTACATGGTACATTGGGAAGCTATATTAAAGATAGGGTAGATGTGCAGGAAGCACAACTGGAGAAGAGAATATGGCCCGGTCAGCCGGAATATGGCATTGAGCCTGCCGGAAGCGAAGGTAAGCTGGTAACATTCGATGAAAATGACGTTAAACAAACAGAATCTATTCCATCACTAAAGGGCGATTATATGCAATTATTTGAGGCGGTTTATCATACCATCCGCAATAATGCGTTATACCCCATAACTGAAGAGCATATAGCCTGGCAAATAGAATTGCTTGAGGCTAACAACTAAATGCGTACATTTATCAGCAATATGAAAAAGTTTCTTTTACTTGCCGGCCTTGTCATTGCAGTATTATGTATCCGGGCGCAGGATACCACTAACAACAAGGCTATTCAGAATATACCGCCGTTTAAAATATTAAAGGCCGACAGTACCTGGTTCACCAAGGCTAACCTGAAAAAGAACAAGCCGGTAATGATCATCTATTTCGCACCTGATTGCAGCCATTGTCAGCACCTGATGTATGACATGAAGCCTAAGATGAAAGAATTTAACCACGTGCAGATCGTGATGATTACTTTTACCGACTTTGGCATGCTAAAGATGCTTAAGAACTTTAACCGCGACTTTGACCTGGCAAAATATAAGAACCTTACCGTAGGCACCGAAGGACGAACTTATGTTGTACAGCGTTATTACCAGGTAAGGACCACGCCTTATATTGCTATTTATGACCGTGCCGGAAAATTGGTAAAGGCCTATGAAAAAGCGCCTTCTATGAAAGAGCTGGAAGAGACGATTAAAAAGGTATAAGGTACAAAGTTTCCATAAGATATTGATTATCTGTAATAAAATTTTTACTACCTGCACTTTTTTCTTATCAATAAAGTTACAGGTTTTCGTTTGGGGTAAAATTTAAAAGGGTGACCTTTGCGCTATGAAGTTTAGCGTT
>JBQCEA010000097.1:0-2393 GCA_051960695.1 Mucilaginibacter sp.
CACCATGACCGCGGCGACCATCATCGTAATATTGTGTTGATCCCTTCATCGGCACATGGCACAAACCCTGCTTCGGCAGCAATGGCAGGCATGAAGATAGTGGTAGTAAAGTGCGACGAGAACGGAAACATTGACGTTGCCGACCTAAAGGACAAAGCTGAACAGCATAAAGATGATCTCTCATGCCTGATGGTAACTTACCCGTCTACCCACGGTGTGTTTGAAGAAGCCATCATTGAGATATGCGACATCATCCATCAGCACGGCGGACAGGTTTATATGGACGGTGCAAACATGAACGCCCAGGTAGGTTTAACCAGTCCGGCTAATATTGGTGCCGATGTCTGTCACCTCAATTTACATAAAACATTCTGTATACCACATGGCGGCGGCGGTCCCGGCATGGGCCCGATCGGTGTTACGAAACACCTGGTGCCTTATCTGCCTGGCCACGCGGTAGTTGACATCGATAGAGGTAAATCCATTCATGCTGTTTCTGCAGCACCATGGGGGTCAGCATCTATATTGATCATATCGCACGCTTACATCGCCATGATGGGTAGTGCAGGTTTAACCAACGCTACCAAATATGCTATCCTGAACGCCAACTATATTAAGAGCCGTCTGCAAAGCCACTACCCGATATTATATACCGGAACTCATGGCCACTGTGCACACGAAATGATACTGGATTGCCGCTCATTCAAGAACTTTGGCATTGAGGTGGTTGACATTGCTAAACGCCTGATGGATTACGGGTTCCATGCGCCAACCGTTTCTTTCCCGGTAGCCGGAACTGTGATGGTTGAGCCAACCGAATCAGAACCCAAACATGAGCTCGATCGTTTCTGTGATGCTATGATCTCGATCCGTCATGAAATAGCCGATGTAGAAAATGGCTTGTCTGATAAAGTAAATAACCCGTTGAAAAATTCTCCGCATACCGTTGCTATTGTAACCGGTAATAGCTGGGAACATTCATATACCCGTCAGAAAGCAGCTTTCCCACTGCCTTATGTAGCAGCTTATAAATTCTGGCCTTCAGTTGGCCGTGTGAACGACACCTACGGCGATCGTACGCTGGTATGCTCATGCCCTCCGCTGGAAGACTATGAATTTGAAGAAAGCGCTATAGAGTAATAACATTGTAAAAATGCCGTTACACAGATATGCAAATAAGAAAATGGATTTATTTGCATATCTGTATTTTTAGGAATACAGGCAAATGATCCGTTAAGATTAATGATAGCCGATACTCCGCAACCTCATTATTATGCTGTAATTTTTAAATCCGTCGCACCGAAGGTGATAATGGCTATCCCACTATCGCCATTGAAATGAACGACCTGGCCAAACAGCAACCGGGTTACCTTGGCGTTGAGTCTACACGCGAAGAATTAGGTATCACCGTTTCTTATTGGAATCATTAGAAGCTATAAAAAGCTGGAAAGCTAATGCGGGTCATTTGTTTGCACAGCAACAAGGGCACGAAAAGTGGTATAAGCATTATAAAACACGCATCTGCAAAAGTAGAACGTGACTATGAATTTTAGGCATCCTTAAGGCACAATTTTCCGTATAATAGTGTCTTGGGAATAAAATTTATCGCTTATCCGATGTTTTCCTGAGTGATTATTTTTTTAACTTTTAGCCAAAGTGGTGCATAACCTTTTAAACTTGTACCGCGTATAAAGCATGTATGACTAATAATAGCAGCACCGTAAGTATTTTACTTGTTGATGATGATGAAATAAACAACTTTATTTCTATCAAATTAATAAAAAAGGCTTTATTGAACACGGATATCACAGCTTGCCTGCATGGTAAATATGCAATTGATATGCTGTTGGACATTCAGCGTGAAGACCCTTCAAAATTACCTGACTACATTCTGCTGGACATTAATATGCCAATTATGAACGGATGGGAATTTCTGGATGAGTACACCCGCCTGAACGTTGACCCGCTTGGCAAATGCAAGGTTTATATTATATCATCATCGGTATTCAGTAATGATATTAACAAAGCCCGTTCTTATCCAATTGTGAAAGACTTTGTATCAAAACCACTGAATGTTGAAAAGATAAAAGAGCTTTTTGCGGTTGAGAATCACGCTTGAGTTTAGTTAAATTTAGTTGTAATAGTTGAAGTTGTTGTATTGGTAACTTACTAATACAACTAATATAACAACTGTAACTAATCAAACTTTCTCTATAACAAACGTTTCATTTTCGTAGCGCACCTTGCCTACCGGCATTGATTTGGCGTGATAAAACAAACAGGTGTCACCCTCCTTTGCTACTATTTTACCGTATTCTTCACGTAACTCCATTGATCTGCGGCCATCGTAATCATACTTGGCAATAAATTTCCTGATCAGTTGTTCTGGTTCC
>JBQCEA010000098.1:0-3089 GCA_051960695.1 Mucilaginibacter sp.
CTTTTCATCCAGCACATACTGGTTATCAATGGGCGAATATGGCGTTACGCCATAAGGCAATATACCAAACGGCGTTGAAACCGGCTGACCGATCTTGCTTGTGGGGAAAGTAAGCACGATCAGGTCTTTCGCTGTAGCTGCACGCGGTGCATACGTAGTGCCTGAAACCAAAGCATTAATATATAAAGCCTTTACCTGCGGGCTTGTCTTTTGCACCCCCGCCAAAATAGCGCCAACAGTTACCGTATTAAAATAAGGTATCGAGGTTACATCTGGAATGGTACCAACCACACCCTTTTGTCCTTTGGCAGTAAGCGTGCTGATCAATAAGTTATACAAGGCAGTAAAGGCACCCTTGTCAGTCAACACGTCCCCTGCACCGCCGGATGTGGCATAACCCAACGCATCATTATTGCCCAGCCAGTTAGAGAAAAAGGTATATGGCTTAGCAGTTACAAAGTCAAGGTAATCTGTTGTAGTGTTGTTTGGTGCATCATTAGGTAACAAACGTTCGAAATAACCATTCAGGTTACCGTAAGTAGGAACAATTATATGCTCCAGCTTGATACCGGGTACGCCATAGTTTTCAATGTCGCCTGTATATTTGGTATATAAGGTCACATTTCCATAACCTGTAATCGGAATCTGCCCCCTGATAGCCAGATCACTGGTAACAGGCGCCGTTTTTGGAGTTCCATCCGGGTTAAAGCCGGTTAACTGCAAATAGCCTGAACCGTTTTCTTGTCCTTGTGCAAATAAGGGCTGGTTGAATGCACCTCCCCCAGCAGACTGCATTTGTTTGGCTATAATGCTTGGGTACGATACTTCCTGCCCGGCGCGGTACAGGCCTCCATCAGCATAGCCTGCAGTAAGCGAATTGCCTAAAGCGATGTATCTTGAAAAATTGGCGCTGCCTGCCGTTGGCTTGGGGGTATGTATCTCGGGCTTACAGGCGCTTAACCATACTAATCCGATAACGATGTATATATAGTGTTTAAAATTCTTCATCTTCTTCAGTTTTTAGGTTACCAGTGATAAGCAAGTGAAATACCTGGGATGTAAACATCCGTTTTAAAAGTACCCGATAATTGCGTTGCATAGTTGGTTTGGGTGCGCTGTAATAAGTGCTCATATTCGAATGAGAGATCAAGGTCGAGGCCTTTACCCAGCTTATAACCTAAACCGCCTGTCGCATATACACGGTTGGCATCCGGTACTTCAGGCGTTACATAGCCATCCGGCGCAGCTGCACTGGCATAACCGCCGCCAAAACGGATAGCCAGCTTATCATTAGCTTTATACTGTGCACCTGCACGCAAACTAACCGCATCCTGGTAATTACGCGGCGAATAAGTATCCTGTAATTGCGGTGTATTGGTCTTATAATCAAACGCCAGTGCTTTGAAAACATTCCAGCCAACAAGATTGGCATCAAAAGCAACTATCCATTTGCTGCAAGGGTAAAAACCAAAACCGATAGAGTTTGTCGCAGGCAGATTAATGGTTGCCGCGAATTGGTTCGGCTGCGGAAAGCTGCTTTGCAAAGAGGCAGGTACAGTAAAAATAGCATCGCCATTATTGATAGACGTGCTAACCTGTGAGCGGTGACTAATACCAATGGTAATACCAGCATTGGTTTTGAAGTAAATACCTGCATTCCAGCCGTAGCCTTTGCCGTGGCCCTTTAATTCTGCTTGTCCGGGATTTCCAGAGCCATTTGCGAGTGGAATAGCCTGTGTCAGGTCAACTGTACCATAGTTATAGACAAAACCACCGCCAATACTCATAAAGTCGGTCAGTTTAATACTTAATGTTGGTTGAAAAAAGAAGGTTTTCAGGTCAAGGCTTTCGGAAGCATATTTGCCCGGCCAGGTAGTGCCCCAATCGGTCAATCCGCCAAAAGGATTATATACTGCTAAGCCCACTTTCCAAATACCGGCTTTTGGCCCCCAAACACCATAAAAAGTAAATGGCGGAGCAACTTTGTCGGCAGTATGATATTGATCTGTGGTTCCGGAAGGGTTAAAAACCGATTTGAACAGCAGCGGGCTTACACCTGCCTGAACGTAATTGTCGGTAAGCTGCGCCACTGCTCCGGGGTTGAAGAACAGCGATGCGCCATCCTGCACCAGGCCTGTACCGGTATGCCCCATGCCTATTTGCTTCTCGCCCTCCAGGTTTACCTGGAAGCCCTGTGCAAATGACAATACAGGCACCAATACAAGCACCAATAGTAAAATTTTTCGCATAAAATAATTTCTTTGAGAGGTTGTATAGTTCAATTAATTAAACAGCAAACTTAGTAATAGATACACAAAATGTAACAGAATGTTGACAAAAGAGTTAACAGATCATTAACCATTACTTCATGGTAATTGCCATGAACTGTGAACCATGAACCATACGCCAAAAATTATTTCAAACACTATTTAATTATTCCCTAAATAGTCTTAGCTTTGCGCCTCGAAACAAGAGCATCTTTGTTAAATACTTTTTTGACATACAAATTCTTTTAAATTACCAGGTTATATATGCCAAACATTGGAAAAATATCACAGATCATCGGTCCGGTAGTTGACGTTAGCTTCTCAGATGAAGGCCATTTGCCTAAGATCTATGACGCGTTAGAGATCACAAAGGATAACGGACAGAAGATCATTTTAGAAGTTCAGCAGCACTTAGGTGAAGACCGCGTGCGTGCTATCGCGATGGACTCGACCGACGGTTTACTGCGCGGAATGCCAGTTACCGACCTCGAAGCAGCTATTAAAATGCCTATCGGCGATGATATCAAGGGCCGTGTATTTAACGTGGTTGGCGCTGCTATCGATGGCTTGGGTAACCTGGACAATTCAAACGGTCGTCCTATCCACAACGTACCTCCTAAATTCGAAGATCTTTCAACCGAGAGCGAAGTATTGTTCACCGGTATCAAGGTTATCGACTTGTTAGAGCCTTATGCAAAAGGTGGTAAGATCGGTCTGTTCGGTGGTGCCGGTGTAGGTGAGCGTACCCGTGAAGGCAACGACTTACTCCGCGAGATGATCGAATCAGGCATTATCAAATATGGCGAGGATTTTGTACATGCC
>JBQCEA010000099.1:0-3998 GCA_051960695.1 Mucilaginibacter sp.
ACTGGCATCAAACCAAAAGATCGACCTGGTTATTTCTGATATGAACATGCCTGAGATGGACGGTATTGCTTTGGCAAAAAGTATCAGGCAACTGCACCCCGATATGCGCATCATTCTGCTAAGCTCGGTTGGTAATGAGCAAAGCAGGCACGAGTCGTATTTGTTCAATGTTATTTTAAGCAAGCCTGCCAAGCATCATGTACTGTATAAACACATTGTCGATCAGTTGAAAAATGTGCACGTTGTTCGGGAAACTCAGCCGGTTAAGACCCAATTCTCATCCGAATTTGCTAAGCAATATCCGATGGATATATTGATAGCTGAGGATAATTATGTGAACCAAAAACTGGCAGTGCATATTCTTGAAAAAATGGGCTATAAGCCAGAAGTTGCATTTAATGGTCATGAGGTGTTGAACGCATTATCAAAAAAACGTTATGACCTGATATTGATGGATGTCCAGATGCCGGAGATGGATGGACTTGAGGCCACTCAATTTATTCGCAAGCATATGACAGAACAGCCTGTTATTGTTGCCATGACGGCCAATGCCATGTCAGAAGACCGCGAGATATGCCTGAAGGCGGGAATGGATGATTACCTGAGTAAACCCATGAAACTGGCTGAAGTAATAGCCGTTTTACAAAAATGGTGTAAGCTGTTCCAGTAACCCTGCTGCAAAACTTTTTCTTTGTTTACGGGCGCTCTTTTAAAGAAGGGTTTTTAGATTATATTTGTCTGATTGAACCCTAATTAACGACGTTACCTGAACATGAAGAAGTTCTTCTTATCACTTCCCCTGGTGCTTATTGCCTTTATGGTAAATGCCCAGGTGCAAAAGGCGCCCGCGTATCCTTTGATCACCCATAATACTTATTTCAGCATTTGGTCATTCAATGACACACTGAATGCAGCGAGCACCAAACACTGGACCGGAAAGGAGCAGTCGTTAATCGGCTTTATCAAGGTTGATAATGATGTTTATCGGTTCCTGGGTAAAGAACCACAGGCGTACAGAACTATATTGCCGGCATCGGACGAAAAACCTTATAAATGTAAATACACTGAAACAGAACCTGCAGCCGGATGGATGAACCTGCAGTTCAATGATAATACCTGGAAAACAGGTGAGGCGCCATTTACAGATGATAAGGCCCAGGCTAAAACCTTATGGGCAACTAAAGAATTATGGGTAAGGCGTGCATTTACGGTAGATAACCCTAATACAGATAAACTGTTGCTTAAGCTTTATCACGATGACAATGTGGAAGTTTACCTGAACGGCGAAAAGGTTTTTATAAATACTGGCTGGACGAGTGATTTTCAGCTGATCCCATTAAGGTCAAGGTTAAGAAAAGGCAATAACATACTCGCTATCCATTGTTCTAACACAGCAGGTGGGGCCTGGTTGGATGCCGGTTTGCTTGATGAAGTGAAAGAGAACCCTGCTAATCGCCTGGTGTTGCTTGCCAAACAAACAAGCCTGGAAATGACGGCCACACAAACTAATTATAAATTTCGCTGTGGGAAGGTGGACTTGCTTTTAACATTTACATCTCCATTGCTCATGAACGATATGGATATTTTTATGCGCCCAGTATCTTACATATCCTGCAAAGTACGATCGAACGATGGGAAAAAGCATGATGTTAATATTAATATAGGTGCATCTACGAATATCGCGGTAAATAAATCATTTCAGCCTGTTGAAGCCGAAGGGTATGAATATGGAAAGCTCTCTATACTTAAAGCCGGAACCATTGAGCAGCCTGTGTTGAAGAAGAAAGGCGATGATCTGCGTATAGATTGGGGATATATGTGCGTAGCCGTACCCAAAGATGAAAGTGCTGTACAATATATCAGTAAAGGGAAAGGGCTGCAAGAGTTGCTAACTGCCAGGCCATACGGGCAGGACACAGTAAAAGGAACAAATTTATGGCTCAATACGCTTATTCCTTTCGGTCAGGTGAGTAAGAACTTTACCGAAAAGCATATCGAAATAGGTTATGACGAATTGTTTCCGGTAGAGTTTTTTGATATTCCATTAAAGCCATGGTGGAAAGCCGATGGAACAAAAACTATTGAAAAGGAATTGAGTAAGGCCGATGCTGATTATTCATCAGTTGTTCGAAAATGCGACGCCTTTGACAGAACACTTTATAATGATGCATTAAAAGCCGGCGGAAATAAATATGCGGCGCTGTGTGTAATGGCGTACAGGCAAAGCGTGGCTGCACATGTATTAGTTAAAAGTCCGCATGGTGATATACTTTTCCTGTCAAAAGAGAATTTCAGTAACGGCTCGATCAATACAGTAGATGTCACCTATCCATCTGCACCATTGTATTTAACATATAACCCGCGGTTTATGGAAGGCATGCTAAACGGTATCTTCTACTATTCAGAAAGCGGAAAATGGAAGAAAGAATTTCCGGCCCATGATTTGGGCACATATCCGATAGCTAATGGCCAGACCTACGGCGAAGATATGCCTGTAGAAGAAGCTGGCAATATGCTGATATTGACAGCAGCTATAGCCAAAGCGGAACATAATGCCGACTATGCAAAGGATCATTGGGAAACCTTGACTAAATGGGCTAACTACCTGGTGAAAGCCGGGTTTGATCCTGCCAACCAGCTCTGCACGGATGATTTTGCCGGACACCTGGCCCATAATGCTAATCTATCCCTAAAGGCTATCATCGGCATAGCCAGTTATGCCAGGCTGGCCGAAATGACTGATGAAAAAAGAATAGCAGTTAACTATCGGAAAATAGCTGCAGAAATGGCTAATAAATGGATGAAAGCTGCTGATGCAGGTAATCATTATTCCCTGGTTTTCGGAGATAAAAATACCTGGAGCCAAAAGTATAATTTGGTTTGGGATAAGGTTTTAGGTTTAAACTTGTTTCCGCAAAAGGTTTATGATACAGAAATGAAATATTACCTGACCAAACAAAATAAGTATGGTTTGCCTTTAGATAGTCGGAAGACGTATACAAAATCAGATTGGATCGTGTGGACGGCCTCATTAAACAATACCAATAATATGCTTAACTTTAAGGCCCTTACAGATCCTGTGTATAAATATGCTACCGAAACACCAACAAGGGTTCCGTTAAGCGACTGGCACGAAACTACTAATGGCAAACAGGTAGGCTTCCAGGCCAGGAGTGTGGTTGGCGGATATTTTATGCGGGTACTTGAAACCAAATGGGGCGTTAAGTAATATCAAAACCTATGAAAACAAAAAGACTACTATTTATTTCAGCGTCATTAGCTTTTGCTTTATGTATGGCCTTTACTCTTAAGGCAAATGCCCAGCAATATTATTACAGGATAAGGATATACCATTATAAGACCCAGGCGCAGGAAGAAAGACTGGACAAGTATTTTAAGAATGCTTTGCTTCCGGCATTGCACCGGGCACATATTGCTAAAGTAGGAGTATTTAAACCGGTTGAACAAGATACCGCAGACAGAAAAGTATATGTTTTTGTTCCCTTTCGCAATCTTGATGAGTTTGAACATACACGTGAAAGGGTTTGGAGTGATAAACAATACCTTACCGATGGTAAGGATTTTATCGACGCAGAATATAACGACCTATTGTATACGCGTATTGAAGTGATCGAACTGAAAGCTTTCCCAAAATGGCCTGCTCCAACGGAGCCTAATTTAACTGCAAACAAGGCGGATAGGGTGTATGAGTTGCGCAGTTATGAAAGCCCCTCAGAAAAGTATAACCTGAATAAAGTGAAGATGTTTAATGATGGCGGCGAGACGGTATTGTTCAAGCGATTGAATTTTAATGCTGTATTTTATGCGGAAGTAATAGCTGGCAGCCACATGCCAAACCTGATGTATATGACCACCTTTGAGAATAAAGCCGACCGGGATAAGCATTGGGAAACATTCTCAAACGATCCGGAATGGAAAACACTTGTAGCCAAACCCGAATACGCACATAATGTATCTAAAGCCGATATAACCTTTTT
>JBQCEA010000100.1:0-2105 GCA_051960695.1 Mucilaginibacter sp.
AGATGCGCGCTGTAGGTACTCAGGTCGCTCTCGATAGACTGGTCATCGCCAATATCAACAAATATCTGCTTGAAGATCCCTACCGTACTTACATCTGATGCCGGGATAAGCAAACCTGCCTGTGCCATCATTTGCAGCACGCCAACCGTTTTCATACAAACCGATTTGCCACCGGCGTTAGGGCCTGATACAACCACAATACGCGCTTCATCATCAATGGTAATATTTAGCGGAACTACCGGTTTCTTTTCTGCTTTAAAACTTAGGAACAGCAGTGGATGTCGCGCATTTTGCAATTTTATCTTTGCCTCGTTCACCAATACGGGCATCTCCGCTTCTATGTCAATAGCGAAAAGGGCTTTTGCACGCACGAAATCCATTTTGGTCAGCAAACCGTGATAACTGAGTAAAAGCGGAACAAATGGCCGGAGATCATCTGTCAGAACGGTCAATATTCGCACTATCTCCCGCCTGCGCTCAAATTCCAAATCACGGATGTTATTGTTCAACGCGAATACTTCCTCCGGTTCGATATAAACCGTTTGCCCGGAAGCCGACTCATCATGAATAAAACCTTTTAATTTGCGTTTATTTTCTGCGAGAAGCGGAATACATAGGCGCCCGTCACGGATGGTTAATGAGCCGTCCGCCGTCCAGCCGTTATTCGAAGCATTCTTGAATATCTGGTCTATCTTTCTTCTTGCATCCTGTTCAGCCCTGGCAATAGCCGATGTTATATCCGCAAGCTCACGGGATGCATTAGGGCGTATCTTACCTTTCTGATCGATAACTGCATCAATCTTTTTCAGGATAGACCGTTCAATAGGCAGGTGCTCAAATAAAGCCTCCAGGTTAGGGTATTGTCCTTCCCTGTCGTTAAAATAACCGATCACCGCAAATACCGTCGACAGAGAAGCTTGGATCTGGTAAAACTCTTCTTCGGTTAAAAATGCGCCCTCAATCTTTGCCTTATTAGCCAACGACTTAATATCAAAAAAATGATGGATAGGCAGGGCTTCATCATTTTGCAGGATATTCTTAAACTCATTCGCCTGGCTCATGAATTTGAGCACCTGGTCGTAGTTGTTCATTACCTGTATGCGGTCTACCATCTGGCGGCCCATATCACTCAGGCAGTGCGCTTTTATAAACTCCTTTATCTCGGTAAAACCAAGCTTATCAATACTGTTATCAGGGTATAGCATCTACTTTACGTTTTTTGAGTGCCCTGTCACGATGCTTTTGTATTGGTGGCTGCTGCACAGGCGCAGGCGGTTTCGGCGGCTGGTTCTTTTGTATCTTTTTAAGGGAATCTGCCATCCGCTTTGAATCTTTTGCTACCTGCAGGTTATATAATTTTGTAACCGAGTCAGACTTAGTCTTGAGATTTATAGTGACCTGGTCATATATCTTCTGCAAAAGTTCAGGATGAGATGAATAGAATTTCATGCTCCTTTTGAATTCCACCGAATCAGTATTATACTTTTTAAACAGGCCCAAATATTTACCGTAGCCATATTTATAAAGGCTGTCGGGCATCTGCATAACGCTATACATGCTGCCATCCACAATGTGCAGCTCTGTTAGCAGACCGGTCATTCTATCCTGTTCGATGACATTATCCGGGATTTTATCCCCTCCACAGGCGACCAGGAAAAGCATTACTGAAAAAAACAGGGCTTTGTATTTGTGCATTCTGTAATTTAGCGGCATTTATTAAGCAAAATTACGGATAAATGAGCATTGCAGATAACATCAAAAGCTTAAAAAACGAAACCGGCAGTATAAATGTAGCGCTGATAGCCGTATCTAAAACAAAACCGATAGAAGAAATACAGGAGGCATACAATGCCGGGCAGCGTCTTTTCGGAGAAAATATGGTGCAGGAACTGGTTGAGAAATATGAACATCTGCCCCATGATATTCAATGGCATTTGATAGGCCACCTGCAAAGCAACAAGGTGAAATATATTGCACCCTTTATCAGCATGATACAATCTGTGGATAGCTTAAAGCTATTACAGGAAATAGATAAACATGCTGCAAAGAATAACCGGGTAATAGATTGCCTGCTGCCAGTTCACATTGCGGATGAGGAAACCAAG
>JBQCEA010000101.1:0-11380 GCA_051960695.1 Mucilaginibacter sp.
TTGCCAGGCTTTCCAATGATGACTTAGCGATAGATACCGCAGCATAACCTTCCCAATGTTTGTGCGCACCTTCACTGGTAAGCCCTATAACACGTGCATCCTCGTGAAAAAGTTCAGCTTTCAATAATGCACGTGTCCAATCAAGTAAGCTGTTTGCCATAGCATAGCTGGTAAACTGGATATCCTCAGCGGAAAGGGCATTATCTCCCGCAAGCGCTTTCAGATTACCTCGGGCAATAGAATGAAGCAGTAACTTTACCTTACCTTTTACTTCCGCATTACCTGCCGTAAACTTTTCCACGAAATTGATTCGGGCTTCAGGAGTAAGTGCATTAACGTTATAATGTAAAATGCTGACCCCATTCTCAGAAGCGATAGTATTAAATTTCTCCAGTAGCGGTTTTTCAGCTACAGAAGTTTCACGGTACAACACAGCAAGGTTCATGCCTTTGCTGGCGAGTTTTTGCGCTGCTGCAAACCCAAAACCACTTGATCCCCCTAAAATAACTGCCCATAACCCGGCAAAAGGCTTATCACTGCTCACGTTGTCAATTTTTAAACTTTAATAATTTCAACTCGTCTTAAAAAGGGGTATTAAGTTACAAAGCACATAAAAGCGACCTCAAAGTAAATAAAAGTAAATTAGTTTTAAAGTAATTAATGGTATTATGCTATAAATATTAAGCTAATTATTGTATTGATAAACACTTATTTCGGTTGTTTGTAGTTATTGTCCCGGTAGTAATTTTTGTTATGTTTGGTACAACTTAGAGTGTGTTATGAAATACAGGCTATTTATTATAAGTGTTTTATTGTCAGTCGGAATACAGGCTTACAGTAAACCCATATTTCAGAAATTCGAAAAATCGGAATTTTATTCGGTAATGAAATCAGGCGACTTACAGGCAATAGACCGCGAAATGGACGCGTTAAATGGGGCGCCTGAAAAAGACAGGGAAGGCTACGAAGGCGCACTGCTGATGAAAAAGGCCGGACTGATGAAAAAAGCTAAGGACAAATTGAAATATTTTAAAGAAGGCCGGATAAAACTGGAAACGGCTTTAGCTGCTAATAATGAAAATGTAGAATTCCATTTCCTAAGACTGGCTATTGAAGAGCACGCGCCGAAGATCGTAAAATATCATTCGGACATTGCCAGGGATAGAGAGTTGGTTATCAAACATTTTAATGAACAATCGCCGGCTGTGCAGCATGCTATATTAGACTATTGTAACAACTCAAAAATATTAAGCAAACAAGATTTTTCGCCCCGCTAAGAGATATTTTTAATTTTGCCGGAGAATGGAAAAAAGAGTTTTAGCCATTTATTATACCCAATCGGGGCAGATGCGCGACATTATCAATTCATTTACAGCCCCGCTTGTTGAGGCCGGTGCTGTAGTGGAGAAGGTGCAAGTAAAGCTGGCGTCTGACTTTGCATTTCCGTGGACAGGCAGCCGCTTTTATTCTGTTATGCCGGATTGTGTGCTCGAAGTGCCTGCGCAACTGGAACCTGTTCATTTAAAAGAAAAACAATACGACTTAGTGATCCTGGGTTACCAGCCCTGGTTCCTGTGGCCGAGCATACCTGCCAACTCGATATTAAGCCAACCGGATCTGCAAGCGGTATTTAAAGATACACCCGTAATAACTATCAGCGAAGCCCGCAATATGTGGCTGAACGCCTATGACCGCGTCAGGAAAAAACTGAAAGATATAGGGGCAAACTATGTTGGTAACATCGCGCTGGTTGATAAGCATCCTAATGCCATAAGCTTTTTTACCATCTTTCATTGGATGCTTGGCGGCAAAAAAGACCGTTACCTGAACATTTTCCCCAAGCCGGGCGTATCTGATGAAGATATTGCTAATACTAAGATATATGGTCAGATCGTTTCCAGACACCTGGAGATGAATGATTGGGAAAAATTGCATCACAATTTGCTGGGACAAAGGGCCGTAAACATAAAATACCCGCTTTTATTGCTCGAAACCACAGCAATTGCTACTTATGTGAAATGGGCGAAGTTTATTGTAAGCAAAAAGAATCGCAAGCCATGGCTAACCGCGTTTAAATACTATCTTTATGTGGCACTCTTTTTAGGCGCGCCCATTCTTCTTACATTAGATGCGATTTTTATAAAACCATTTTCATCTAAAAGAATAAAAACTAAAAAACAATACTATTTACAAGTAAATTAATCTATGTCCGTAAATCAGGTTTACATAAATTCTACCTCTAAATTTTTCCCTAACAATCCCGTGTCGAATGACGAAATGGAAGAGTATTTAGGCTATATCGACGGGAAGCCTTCTAAATCAAAAAAAATTGTATTACGCAATAACGGTATTATCAACCGTTATTATGCACTGGATAAAAATGGGAAATCTACCCATACCAATGCCCAGATGACTGCCCTGGCTGTGAAGGAGCTGTTTAAAGATCATCCTGAAAAAATAAAGGAGATCGATGTGTTAGCATGCGGAACCTCGTCACCCGATCAGGTAATGCCAAGCCACGGCGTAATGACACACGGCTGGCTGCCTGAGTTCGAAGCCATTGAGGTGGTTTCTCCTGCCGGTGTATGCTGTGCCGGTATGCATGCTCTTAAATATGCCTATTTGTCTATCAAATCAGGCGAGGCAAAAAACGCTATTGCAACCGGATCAGAAAGATTTTCGGGCTTATTGGTATCAGATGTATTTGAAGAAGAAGCTCAGAAACTGAAAGAAATGGAAGAAAACCCTTTCATTGCTTTTCAGAAGGACTTTTTAAGGTGGATGCTGTCAGACGGTGCATCAGCGTTTTTAATGTCAGATAAACCTAATCCTGATGGCTTGAGCCTGCGTGTAGAATGGATAGAAGGTGCATCGTATGCTAACGAAATGGAAACCTGTATGTATATGGGCGGGGAGAAAATGGAAGACGGCTCACTGAAGGGTTTCATGGATTATACGCCTGAAGAGATCATGAATAAATCCATCTTTAGTGTTAAACAGGATATTACATTGCTAAGCAATAATATTGTTCACCTGGGTGGTAAGAAGATCAAAGAAATAATGGACCGCAAGGGCCTTACCGCTAATGATGTAGATTACTTTTTGCCGCATATATCCAGCGATTTCTTCAAGAGCAAGATATATGACCTGGTTGAATATTACGGCGGCGGCATCCCTTACGAGAAATGGTTCATTAACCTGTATACAGTAGGTAACGTTGGCGCGGCATCGGTTTATCTGATGATCGATGAATTGTTTAACAGCGGCAGATTGAAAAAAGGGGAACGGATATTGCTCCTGGTTCCGGAGAGTGCGCGTTTCTCTTATATGTATGCGCTGCTTACAGTGGTTTGATTAATGGTTCACCGCATTGATCCTGTTAATCTCTATAATCATTTAATCGTGTCTTTATGAAGAAGGAAAATGTGCCGCAGGATATGGGAGCTTTGGGAAAGGTGACAAAGGAGGTTTGTTATGCAACAGACGGTTCTGGCAAATACGTGACCCAGTTAAGCGATGGCTGGAAGGTGAAAACCGAGGCTTTGGATGTTGCCTGGAAAGATGTAGAAGAGCGCATTGCCAATGCCAAACGGAAAGTATTGAATAATGAGGCAAGCCCGATCCTGTTCTTTATGGAATACCGACTAATGGATATAAGTATTTTGTCAGATTATACCGGCTTTTGGAAATGGCAGATCAAAAGGCATTTGAAACCCGAAGTATTTAAACGATTATCAGAAAAAAAGCTGCAAAAATATGCTGAGGCCTTTAACGTAAATGCCGAAGATCTAAAAACGATGACTGTACATGAAGCTTGATTTTGAACACCACCAGTCCGCACATTGCGAATCGGGGGTTACCAGCAGCTTACTACGAAAAATATCAGGAAATAAAATAACCGAGCCGCTCGCTTTCGGCATCGGCGCGGGACTGTTTTTTTGCTATATTCCGCTTATCAAAATAAACAATGGCCCCGCTATTGCCTTCCGTACATTTCCCGGACTGATTTTTAAGCGTACCTGTAATGCTTTAGGCATTCCGGTTGTTCGTAAAAAATTCGCCTCAAAAGAAAAGGCCGAAGACTTCCTGAAAAAGTGCCTGGATGAAGGCAAGCCTGCGGGCTGCCAGGTTGGGGTTTATTATTTATCCTATTTCCCGCGCGAATACCGTTTTCATTTCAATGCCCATAACCTGATTGTCTTTGGTAAGGAGGATGATAACTATCTCATCAGCGACCCGGTAATGGAAACACCGACGACACTAACCAGTTACGAATTGGAGCGTGTGCGTTTTGCCAAAGGCGCTTTAGCGCCTAAGGGACAGATCTATTACCCGGAAAGCACAACCGAAATTACCGATGAGCAAATGCGTAGAGCTATCATCAAAGGCATAAAAGCCAATGTGAACCAGATGCTGCGTATACCCGGTAGCTTTGCAGGCGTAAAGGGCATTAAGTATACCGGCGAAAAGATCAAGAAATGGCGCGATAAATTAGGGCTGCAAAAAGCCGGTTCATACCTGGCGCAATTGGTGCGCATGCAGGAAGAGATTGGTACCGGTGGCGGTGGTTTTCGTTATATTTATGCTGCGTTTTTGCAGGAAGCTTATGCTTATGTTCAGCAGGAGGAGCTACTTGAGATATCCAAAATTTTTACCCGGGCCGGTGACGTTTGGCGCGATGCAGCCGTACATGCTGCAGGGATATATAAAGGAAGGCTGGGCAGTCAGCAGGATTTTGACCAGATGGGCGATTACCTGATAGAAATAGCCGCGTTGGAAAAAGAAGCCCTCCTGGCATTGAAAAATATCAAATGGAATTGACAAAACAGGCAGCTATTGAGATACAGGATATGAGTTTCCGCTATCCCGGTAACGAGGATATGTCATTTTCCAAACTCAACCTCAAAATAAATAAAGGCGACCGCTTTGGTTTGTTCGGCCCAAACGGCGCAGGCAAAACCACCTTGATCAGCCTGATGACAGGTTTGTTAACTGCGAACGGCGGTCATATTAAATTATTGGGAAACGAGATCGGGAAAAAGCATGATAACAAGGTAAATAAGCTTTTCGGTTTTGTGCCGCAGGATTTCTCTTTTTACCAAGAGTTGAGCCCGGTTGAGAACCTGGAGTTTTTTGGCGCCTGGGCCGGTCTTGACAAGCAAGCCATCCGCATACGGACAACCGAGCTGCTTAATATTCTCGGCCTGGAAGAAGTAAAACATAAGCAGGTAGAGAAATTTTCCGGTGGCATGAAACGCCGGGTAAACCTGGCCATTGGCGTTATCCATGATCCGGAAATACTATTCCTGGACGAGCCTACGGTTGGTGTTGACGTGCAAACTCGTCATGCCATTATAAATTACCTGATGCAGCTTAATCAAAATGGCACCACACTAATTTACACCTCGCACCAATTGATTGAAGCTGAAGGCCTGTGTAATGAAGCCGCATTGATCGATGACGGCAAGATCATAGCACAAGGCGATATCGACACGTTATTAAAAGACCATAAGCAGGAAAGCCTTGAGCAATTATTCCTTGAACTAACCGGAAAGGAGTACCGCAACGATGTTTAAGCTGTGGGCTACTATAAAAAAGGATGTTCGTATTCTCATCCGTGATAAGGTGGGTATTGCACTAATGATCATCATGCCGGTTCTGCTGGTAATTGTGGTAACCAATGTGCAGAACAGCACCTTTCAGCTGATGAATAAGAACAAGTTGCCTATCGTCATCAGCAACCGCGATACCGGCAAAGCAAGTCAGCAGTTGATTGAAGCCATTAATAAGATCGGCATGTTTAACGTATCCCAGGTGAATGGCAATGCCAATGAAAGCGCCATAACCGATGCCATGCGGCAGAAAGATGCTATGCTGGGCGTAGTGATCCCCGCTAACTTTTCGGTTAAAGTTAATGCCAAAGCGAAAGACGTTGCCGGAAAGGCATTAAACAGCTTCGGATTGCAGGGCGATACGGTAAAGAAAGCAGGAGAGATCGATCCGCTTACCGTTTATTATAATCCTATTTTACAGGAACAATTGCGCCTGTCCATACAAGGGGCTATCCGCAGTGCCCTGCAGCTGGTCGAAAGCCGCGAAACGTTGAGAAGCTTATATCTATCCATAAATGACAAACCCTTACCTGCTCAGCTGGAAAACCAGATCCTGAATAATAAAACGGTTGTTAATGAAATACCGGTTTCCAAAGGCGGCTCAAGAATGACGCCCAACGCCAGTCAGCACAATGCCCCGGCATGGACCATCTTCGCCATGTTTTTTGTGATCATGTCTCTGGGCGGAAGCATCGTCCGCGAAAAGATAAGCGGCAGCTCTATACGCCTTAAAACCCTGCCTACCAATTATACAGTAGGTATATTATCCAAGCAGATCACTTATGTGGGTGTTACGCTGATACAGGCCATCATCATATTTTCTATCGGTTTTTGGCTGTTCCCGGTTATGGGATTACCTAGATTGAATTTGCCGTCGGATATGCTGGCCCTGTTTGTAGTTACCCTGGCAAGCGGCTGGTGCGCAGTTAGCTACGCGATATGCGTAGGTATGTTTGCCGAAACGCAGGACCAGGTAAATGGGTTTGGCGCTATATCCATTGTGATACTTTCAGCCATTGGCGGATTGATGGTACCCAGCTTTGCAATGGAAGGCTTTATGAAAAGCATCGCCAGCTTGTCGCCAATGCACTGGTGCCTGCAGGCTTACTATACTTTGTTTTTGGAAGGCGGCCGGCTGAAAGATGTAATGAACAACGTTATTCCGTTATTGGTTATCACTATTGTGTTTCAATTGATAACGTTTTTGACGCTGAAACGAAAAAATTTAATATAATTACCTGATGGAAAATACAGAGTTAAAAGAGAAGCTAAAAAGTCAGATCATATTATTTTTAAACCTTACCGACCTTACTCCTGCTGATATTAAAGATGATGAACCGCTATTTGGCGATGGCTTAGGGCTGGATTCTATCGATTCGCTTGAACTGATCGTACTGCTGAAACGGGAATACGGCATCGACATCAAAGATCCCAAAGAAGGCCGTAAAGTACTGGTGGATGTTAATACGATGGTGGATTATATTGAAAAGAATCGAAAAAAGTAGGATTGTTAATGTTAAATTGTTTTATGGCCATATTGTATAGAATAATTTAACGTTTATGAAATTATTTCAAAATGCTCGTTTAAAAGACCGTTAACAAAATTACGTTCGATATAGAAAAATGTCATTTCGATCCGCCAACCGGCGGATCGAAATGACATTTTTATTATTTATGGGAAGCCTATTATGATCGAAAGATTATACCGCAAATCATGCTTTTACAAACGTCCCCTGCAATTTAAAGCAAACGGTTTCCCTGTCCGAAAGCTTACCGGCAACATATACAGTGCTGTCTTCCCCTAACCGGTAATCAATCTCCAATTGTACATCGCCGTTCAATACTGTTGGATCTATCAGGCACATGAATTTAAGCTGGTCAGCTTTTTTAAGGCGCAGTGTGGTATTTAAAGCTGATCCCAGGACTTCCTTTACGATCTGTACCATACAAGCTCCCGGCACAACCGGGTGCCCAGGGAAATGTCCTTTTAAAATATCACTTTCAGGATCGACACCAAGCAGGGCATTGATGGAATTATCCTGGTGGTGGATCTGGTTGATAGTAAAGACATCATTATGAGCAGACATAAATACAAATTTAAACAGCCGAAACCAGCATCAAAGAGTGATAGGTATTTTGATAATGGTTATAGATCAATATTCTTTTAAGCGCGGTGCTATTCCCTTTCCTCTCCCAAATCACTTCGGGAACCGAGCCTTTCTTCAGAATATTCGCAGCCAGCCACAAGGCAAATGACGACGACACCGGGTATTCTCCGCAGAGATGTTTATAATTAGCAAGCGCGTTAGTCTCAAATATCGAAGACGCCAAATCTTTATAAATAGCATCATTTTTCAGGTCGCCATTTTTTCCGGTGATAACCAGGTCAATATCTTCCGCCTTTAATGAATGCTTCTTCAGGAATTGAATAATATCCTTTTCAATATTCTCTGGCTTATAGACGGTTTGTAGGCCTGTTAACTCTGCAGGGTTATCCGGCGATGATTGGTTCGATAGCAGGAAAAATGCGCATCCTTCGCCTGCCACGGTACCCTTGGCTTCGGTTTGGAACAGGTCAAGGTTTGAAACAGGCCATCTTCTGTATAAGCCCAAACGCGTTAATACCTTGAAACTCGCATCCACTATTTCTTCCGTTCCGCCTACAAGTATATTGTCTGCTTCTTTTTCGTTTAAAAGCATCAGCGCATCCAGCAGTGCGCTTTCGAAAGAAATACCTTTATGTACAAAAGTGTTATTATAACCGTGGCATTGAAGCATCAAAGCTACCTGCGCAGCCACGGTGTTATGAGTAGACTGGATAAAAGCCGTAGGCGGCAGCATTTCTTCGTTCAGCTCTACTATACGGGTAAGGAAAGTTACTGTATCCTCTAAACAGCCTAATGCCGTTCCGGTTATGATCGCGCCGGGCATTTCAACACCTGCATCCTTTAAACATTGTTTAGCTGTAGCCACACCACGTTTAATAACCGGGCTCATCCGCCGGATAAGTTTAGGATCTATAAATTCTTTATAGTCTGGTTCGATGATGCCTAAACGGGTACCAATATATTCAACGGTATTATCCAAAAAATCTTCGTTATTGAATGTTTTTTGGGCAGAAATACAGGCAGATGAGCGGATGTAAGCTTTCATATATCAGGTAGCCGAAAATATTAAAGATGTACAATTGCCACCAAACCCGAATGAGTTAGACATGACGTGTTTTATTTCCTTTCCTTTCCGAAAATGCGTTTCAGGCTCAAATGGTACCTCTTCCATGCGTGTTTTAAAACGCAGGTTAGGGTAGATGACGCCATATTTAATAGCCAATACCGAAAATACCGCTTCTATTCCGCCGCTTGCGCCGAGCGTATGCCCGGTATAGGACTTGGTAGAGCTTACAGGCGGATAATGCGGATCGAACAGTCGTTTAATTGCAGTTCCTTCGGCGCTGTCATTGTTGGGTGTTCCGGTGCCATGCAGGTTGATATAATCAATGTCAGACGGCTGCAGTCCGCTTTTTTCCAATGCGCCTTTCATGGCCAGATATGAGCCTGTGCCATCAGGCGAAGACGCCGTTTGATGATAAGCGTCGTTACTGTTATTATATCCGTTTATTCGGCAATAGGGCTGTTTATTCAATGTTTGCGCGACCTTTTCCGAAACCAATACAACATATCCAGCCCCTTCGCCCAGGTTTAATCCTTCACGGTTTTGATCGAAAGGACGACAAAACTGCTTGTCCAGAATCATCAGTGTATTGAAACCATTCAGCGTAAATTTGGTCAGGGAATCCGTGCCACCTGCGACGGCGACATCAAGTATTCCGCTTTCGATCAGGCGCGCAGCATAGAATATGGAATTAGCCGACGATGAACAAGCTGTGCTGATGGTGGTCATATAATCTTTAATGCCCAGCTTATCTGCCACGATCTCGGTCATGCTGCCGCATTCGTGGTCGAATATATTACGCAGCTTGCCCTTATTGTTATCAGCTAAAAACTCAACAAAAAAGTCCTCGCTTTTATCCATACCGCCAACAGTATTAGCCGAGATGAAGCCTGTCTTGAAAATATTAAGATCCGGAATACCGGCATCATCCAAGGCTTCTTTAGCCGCTACATAGCTCAATAACGTAGTGCGACTACTTCTTTGAGGCAAGCCAGACATTTCGATCAACTCCTGGTTACTCAGTTTTACTTCAGCTACCGGGAGTTCGTTTTTATGGATGGTATTCAGCGTGGTAATGTCGCCCATGCCTGCCCGCTCTTTTTCAAAAGCAACTAAATGCTCAGCAACGTTATTCCCGATCCCGGAAATCACACCTACACCTGCAACGTAAACTGATGAACTCATTATTTTCTATTTATTCAAAAACCATGTCATTTCGACGAACGTGTAAAGGATTGAGCATAGTGTTGAGGAGAAATCTTATACGACTGCACAGTCCGGCTGTTCTCTCGCATAAGATTTCTCCTCGCTCCATCGTTTTTGCCCACTTTAAGCTCGTCGAAATGACACTATTTGATCTTATTTAATTGTCTCAAAGATATTATTCATATTCTCCGCAGAAAACTGAACGGTATTGATATTCTTTTGTTTCTCAACCAAAAACAGGGCGGCTTTATATTCGTTTCCGACGATATCTACCCATCCGCAAATACAAGCCTGCAAAATATCATTATCCAGCAAATAATTTACCTGTCCGGCTATAAAATCGGCATCAAAAGCATCCTGTATATAAAACGCATGCTCGCCTTTAAAATGATTGCGTATGCATATCTCGCCAATAACAATATTGGGCAAGGTATAAACGAACAACGAAGGACTGGCAATATCTTTTGTGGTGTCGAAATATTTAATGTCGTTATCCAGGCTCGAATTGCTGTTGGCTAAAACCAACCCGACTTCTTCAGGCTGATAATTCTTGCAAAAGTTTCCTATAAGCAACTTTTCCGATGCCAGCCATCCCAATTTGCTCAGGTTATCCATTTTATAAAATTTAGGATAATTAAGATTGAAATGCTGGTAAGCGGCAAGCATAAAAGCCGACACGTCGGTATCATCAGCTTTAAAAAGTTGCACGTTATCTTTTGAAATAATACCCTTGCTAATAGTGCAGCTGGCTGTTATGTAGATGTTAGATGACAATGTTTACTTTTACCTTACTAATCAAAAATAACCGATTATTTACCAAAAACTACTGCTGCATTACAACCGCCAAAACCTGAGGCTGTTTTTAAAAAGCTTTTCGCCTCCCTTTCCATGAGCGATGAACAAACATTTACCTTTGGGGTAACACCATGCTCTCCAAAACCCACTGTCGATAAAACTATATTTTCCTGCAATGAGCGAATGGAAATAATGCTTTCTATTAATCCCGCCGCGCCCAAAGTATGACCGTAATTGGCTTTTAAGCTATTCAGTGGAATAACCTGCAAACCGGATAACGCAATAGCGTTGGCTTCCATCTCATCGTTGTAAACCGTTGCCGTTCCATGTGCGGAAATAAATCCTATGTCGGCTTTTGAAATGGCAGCGTCTTTAATAGCCTGCTCAATGGCAAAGCTCAGTTCTTTTCCTGTTCGCGAAGGACCCGATATGTGGTTGGCATCATTGCTGATACCGCCGCCTAACGCTTTGATATGTCCTTTATATTTTTGGTTAGTCGACAAGACGAGCGTTGCTGCCCCTTCGCCTAAATTCAATCCATCACGCGATTTATCAAAAGGTTTGCATACCTGCGCACTCAATGCCTGGAACGATTG
>JBQCEA010000102.1:0-5659 GCA_051960695.1 Mucilaginibacter sp.
TCAAATTTATAAAAGACATGTACATAATACCGGCCATTGACATATTGGACAAAAAAGTAGTACGACTTCGTGAAGGCGACTACGGACAAGTGACCGAATATGATGTCACACTGGAAGAAATGATAGAACGCTACCAATCTTATGGTACCGATTTTATCCATATTATAGACCTTAACGGCGCTAAAAACGACTTCAGCAACCAGCAATACCTATTTGATGTTATCCGCAAAACGGATATGAAGGTCCAGTACGGTGGCGGTGTGCGCAGCATTGA
This sequence comes from Mucilaginibacter sp., assembly GCA_051960695.1. Classification (GTDB taxonomy): domain Bacteria; phylum Bacteroidota; class Bacteroidia; order Sphingobacteriales; family Sphingobacteriaceae; genus Mucilaginibacter. The sequence continues at coordinate 275 of JBQCEA010000102.1, forward strand.
TAAGGTAAAAGAACTGATAGATGCAGGAGTGCACCGGGTTATTGTAGGCACACAGGCCATTACTAATCCTGATTTTCTGCCGGATCTTAGCCAGGAGATCTGCGGTAAGGACAAATGTTCTGACCAGGTTGTTGTAGCAATAGATGTGCTGGATGAAGTGATCAAATACTCCGGCTGGATGGAAAGCTCACCGATCAAGTTAATGGATTACGTTGATAAATGCCTTCAACTGGGCTTTTTCCGTTTTCTGTGTACAGATATTAATAAAGATGGCAAACTTGGCGGCGCCGGTGTAGACCTTTACCAGAAACTGCTCGATCATTCGCCATTTATTAAACTTATTGCTTCAGGTGGTGTAAGTTCCATGAAAGACATTATTCAGCTCAGTAAGATAAAGGTAGAATCGTGCGTAGTGGGCAAAGCAATATATGAGGGGCATATCAGTATCGAAGATATCAAGAACTGGAATTTGAAGTCTCTTATTTCAATTTAGCCCCTATGCTCTCAAAGCGAATAATCCCCTGCCTCGACGTAAAAGACGGCCGGACTGTAAAAGGTGTGAACTTTGTGGACCTGCGTGATGCGGGCGACCCGGTTGAGCTTGCCTGGAATTACTCGCAGCAAGGCGCGGATGAATTGGTATTCCTGGATATTACAGCTACCCATGAACGGCGCAAAACCATGGTGGAATTGGTAAAGGCAGTAGCCCGGCAGATCAATATTCCTTTCACCATTGGCGGGGGTATTAATGAAATTGCCGATGCTGATGCCTTGCTGAATGCTGGCGCCGATAAGATCTCCATCAATTCAGCCGCGGTACGGAATCCGGCTTTAATAGATGAGTTGGCAAAAGCATTTGGTGTGCAATTCGTGATCGTTGCGGTAGATACCCGTAGAGTTGGTGACCAAAATCTTGTACATTTGAACGGCGGAAGGATCGCTACCGAAAAAGAGACGTTTGATTGGATATTGGAAGCGGAAAGTCGTGGTGCGGGTGAAATATTGCTTACCTCAATGGATCATGACGGTACCAAAGGAGGGTTTGACAATGTGTTTCTGAAAAAGATCAATGATGCGGTGCATATTCCGGTAATCGCATCGGGTGGTGCTGGTTCGGTGCAGCACTTTGTGGATGTATTTAAACAAACGAATGTTGATGCAGCCCTGGCGGCTTCGGTATTTCATTATGGCGAAATACTGATACCGGATCTGAAAGAAGTTTTGAAACAAAATAATATTGAGGTAAGGGCCGATTTATAATAAAAAAACCAAATTTGAGATGTCATACTGTCCGTAGGACTCCTTAGGAGAGGCGCTCGAAGTATGGTGCAGAGGCCTTTGCCCGCATGTTTCGAGTGCCTCAACATGACACAGATGCGAAGAGATTGCTTCGTCGCGCCATGCGCCAGCCTCTTTGCTCCTCGCAATGACATAAAGAATAAAATATGAATATCGATTTCAATAAAGGCAACGGATTAGTTCCGGTTATTATACAGGATGAGCATACACTGGAAGTGTTGATGCTTGGCTACATGAACCAGGAAGCGTATGATAAAACCGTTGCAGAAAATATAGTTACTTTCTTTTCCCGCTCAAAAAACCGGCTTTGGACCAAGGGCGAAACCAGCAGCAATTACCTGCATGTGAAGAGTATACATGAGGATTGCGATAATGACACCTTGCTTATTAAGGTAGAGGCTGATGGCCCAACCTGTCATACGGGATCACGCAGTTGCTTTAAAACCGACTATAATCAAAACTTCATCCTGCAACTGGAGCAAATCGTAAACGACCGGTACACAAATCCGCAGCAAGGTTCTTATGTCAACAAGCTTCGCAATAAGGGGCTGAACAAAATTGCGCAAAAAGTTGGCGAAGAAGCTGTTGAAACTGTTATTGCCGCATTGAACCAAACCGAAACAGAAATGATCGACGAAACATCCGACCTTGTTTTTCACTTGTTGGTTCTGCTTCGCGAAAAAGGTTTGAGTTTGGAAACGATAGCTAAAAATTTAGAGCAAAGGCACAAATAGTTTTGTTAATGGATCATAGTTCATTGTTTATGGTTGTTTTGGATTGAACTATGATCTATGAACCATCAACCATGAGCCACCAATGATCACCGCAGAGAAAATAGCAGAACTCACCGGGCACGGTAACCCGATATTTACGGCAGAGCTTTCGCAAAAGCCGGGCATACTATTTACCGGAGGTAATGATAAGGGATTGGTTGAATGGAGCCTGAAAAACTTCTCCTTTATCAAGGTGATGTTCCCGGTTTCGGCATCTATTTATGCTATTCATTGCCCTATAGGGTATCCGCTTCTTTTTGCAGGCACCCGCAATGGCAGCGTTCAGGTATTCAGCTTCCTTGAACAAAAGATCATTAAAACGCTGCGTTTTCACCGGGCACCTATATTCGACATCAAATCGGTCAAAAGCAAAAATGAGCTTTTGGTAGCCTCAGAAGATGGCTCCGTATCGGTTTGGAACCTTGAAACACTTGAACAGGTTTATACCATTAAAGCTTCGCATGATACCATAAGAAATATCAGTATTTCACCTAATGAAAAGCTGGTTGCATTAGGCTGCCGTGATAATACAGTAAAGGTCTATGACTTAGCTGACTATTCATTGATCAAAGTGCTGCATGGCCATACCATGGCAGTTTTTACCGTTCAGTTCTCCCCGGATGGCTCGTACCTGGTTTCAGGCTCACGCGATGCCCAATTAAAGATATGGGATAGCCTATCCTTTGAGCTCATCAAAAATATTCCTGCCCATTTGTTTGCGGTAAACAGTATAGCCTTCCATCCCTCAAAACCCTATTTTGCTACCGCCAGCATGGATAAAAGCATTAAAATATGGGGTGCCGACGATTTTAAACTTTACAAAATAATCAGCCGTGAAAAGGGTTATGCCAGTCATCAACTTTCAGTTAACAAATTGATCTGGAACGACGATGATCTTATTTCGGTAAGTGACGATAAACGCATCATTATCTGGAGTTTATCACTCGACTAAAAACCTGCCTCCAAACTGCTCTCAAATTTATTGCAACAAATTGACTGTCAAATACTTCACATGAAGTAATCATTTTATTTTGCTGTACTACAGCATAGTAAAAAATAGTTAATTCTGCATTGAAACAATAGCCGAAACCTGAGCGTAAAATAACCATACGGTTATTGATTTTTACCCCTGTTTATTAACTATAGGTTATACATTGCTTATTTATTTTACATGATCTTCCTTCAATTCACAGCCTTTAACCACTTAGTCATAACCTTTTATGAAAGCAGCATTCACCTTATTACAAAGCATCGTTAAACCATTTTTGGTTGCGATGATGATGGTCACGTGTATACAATCGGTATACGCCCAAACGACATATACCTGGAAAGGAACAACCAGTTCTGACTGGAACACTGCAAGCAACTGGTCGCCGGCGTCTGTTCCTACAGCAACATCCATAGTTCAGATAGGGTATACAACATTTACCAATTCACCGACGATATCCTCAACGGAAACCGTTTCGGCAGCTTCAATATCTTTTGGTACAGCTAAAACTGCTACGCTTACTTTAAATGGTAACCTTACTGTTAGCGGGGATATCTCCATGGCAAGTACCACTACTTTTAGCATGGCAAACACGGGCGTATTAACCCTCGGCGGCAACTTTAGTAGCGGTACGCTTAAATTTCCGTCAAGCTCAACAGCCAAGATCATCATGAACGGCACAGCGGCCCAATATTTCCCTAATACAACATTATTGAGCGGTGCTGTTGGTTACCTGGATGTGCAAAATACTTATTACAATTCATCATCTGATGAGGGCGTAAAATTGTTAAACAATACATCAGGCTCGGTAACTATTAATTATTTATATGTCGAGAACAATGCCATTTTTAATGCAAACGCCACACTTGTAGAAGGGTCTGGTTATCATTGCACTATCGGGCAACATGCCATTTATATTTCAAGGAGTACCTTTAATTTCCACTCCAACGATGTGATCGACCCAACGTCTACACTGGAGTTTACGGCCGCTAACCAGGTGATCAACATGGTTAAATTTAATGCCGATTCAACCAATGTGCCACCTAACGTTTTATTTACCGGAACTAATATCACTGTAAATGCAGGCTCATCCCCTAATAATGCTACAGTTTTTAAGGTATTAGGCACACTTGGTGTTATCAATACAACCAATAGTGTAACATTTGATTCCAAGCTTACTTTAATTGATATAGGCGACAACTTTACAGGAAACGGTGCCTTAAGCTCCGGCTCACTACCGATCCACATCGGCGGAAGCTGGCTCAATACAGCTACCTATAATGTAGGCGGCGTTGTAACGTATAATGGTAACGATGCAGACAGTACTCAAATAGTAGCTACAAGTCCCAATTACCAAAAGGATGTGGTTTTTACAGGCGCTACACCAAAAACTGTATCAAGCGGAACCATGATGGTGGGCGGTAACCTGGATAACTCTGCCGGTACTAATTTGAACTTCACGACCAACAGTTCAACGCTTTTGATGGATGGCACAGGAACACAGTATATCAAGGGCGGCACTGTCACTAATAGCACCTATCCTAATAATGTTGTAAGCGGCACGATATTCAATAATGTCACGGTATCAACAACAGGCACCAGTCCTAATGTTACATTGCAAGGCTATAATAATATCGGCCCGCAAGGAGTGTTAACAATAAACAGTCCGGCATCATTGAACGCAACTGCCACAAACAGCCTAACCTTAATGAGTGATGCTACGGGCTCAGCAACATTTGCAGCTTTGCCATCAGGAAGCAGCATTACCGGCAGTACCATAAATGTACAGCGGTATATACAGGGCAGTTCAACAGGTCTTTCAAAACGCGGCTATCGCCTGCTATCGTCGCCCGTTTACACGGGTACGGTTACAGGCAGCGTGCATGTATATGATCTCAACTGGTTGCTGAACAGTTCGATAGTAACAGGCGCTTCAGGCGGTGGTTTTTATAGTGTGGGTAACCCTTCGGTATATGTTTTCCGCGAAGATATTATTCCAAGCAACTCTCTATTTACGTCAGGGAATTATAAAGGCATATCAGCAGTAAACAATACACCATCTTACAATCTCGGTTCGCAAAAAAGGTTAACCGTAACCAATATTAACGATACAACCATAAATATCCCGGCCGGTAATGGCATTTTATTCTTCTTTAGAGGTAATAAAACGCTATCAAATGGCACTACCAGCGGAACCAAAACATCCCTGCCGTTCAACTATCCCGAAAACGTGACCTTTACCAATACAGGCACCTTAAACACAGGCACTGTGAATGTTAAGATATGGTACAGGCAGGATTATAATTTGGGATATACCAATAGCCC
>JBQCEA010000103.1:0-4126 GCA_051960695.1 Mucilaginibacter sp.
CTTTTCATATGCCGGGGCGCTTAGAACCAGGATATTATGCGGTTGATCTCATCTCTGATATACTTTCACGCGGTTACTCATCACGTTTATATAAAGATCTGGTAAAAGACCAGGAGCTTTTTAGCGAAATTCATGCCTATAACATGGGTAGTTTTGATTGCGGTATGTTTGTTGTAGAAGGCAAGCCGCTTGAACATGTAAGTATTGAACAAGCAGAAGCAGCGGTTTGGAAAGAAATTGAACAACTAAAGAATGAGCTTATACCTGATGACGAACTGACGAAGGTTAAGAACAAAACAGAATCGACAATGGTGTTTTCTGAAATGGCCCTGCTGGATAAGGCAATGAACCTTGCCCAGTTTGAGTTGTTTGGAAATGCTGATATGCTGAACCACGAAACAGATAAATACCTTGCCGTAACAGCCAGCGAAATACAAAAGCAGGCACAGAAAATTTTCAGAAAAGAAAATTCGTCTACGCTGGTTTATTTGGCTGATAAAAGTTGATTGAGTTAGATTAAGTTGATTATGTGGGCGGTTGCCAGACTTAATCAACTTAATCTAACTTAATCAACCACTTAACTAACTTTAACATGACACTGAACAGAACTATAGCGCCCGATTTTAAAGCGGTAGACCATATCAGCCTGATCAGACCTGAGCATATCAGGCTGGATAACGGCTGCAATATATTTTCTTTTAATTCCGGCGACCAGGAATTGGTGCGTATTGAGTGGATATTTCACAACCTGCGTTTTGATCCGGCAAAACCATTGCTGAATGTAGCGGTAAACTCAATGCTTACGGAGGGAACGTCTAAACGCAGCGCTGCCGACATTGCCGATCAGATAGATTTTTACGGCGGCTTTTTGCAGGTCGATTATGGTTACGATAATTCGCAGGTAGTTTTATATACGCTTAATAAGCATCTTAGCAAAACACTACCTGTAATGAAGGATATTATCACTGACTCGGTTTTTCCCGAGAAAGAGTTTGAAACCTTCATTCGGAACCAGCAACAGAAATTACAGGTAAGCCTGCAAAAAAACGATATAGTTGCCCGGCGAAAATTCAATAAAGCTATTTACGGCAATACGATATACGGTTTAGCTGCCGAGTTTGATGATTATAAAACCCTGCATCGCGAGGATATGCAGGAGCATTTCAGGCAAATGTATCAGCCATCAAACTGTACTATTCTGGTAGCGGGTAAGGTTAGCAGAGAAATACTTGACCTGTTAGTGGAGTCATTTGGCCCGGATTGGGATAATTATACTGTTAAGGCAGATACTGACCAACCCGCACTTCAACCATCTGCTGAACATTTTTATTTCATTGAAAAACCGGAAGCATTACAATCCGCCATACGGATGGGATCACCGATGATCAACCGTACGCATCCCGATTTTCCGGCCTTGCAGGTGTTAAATACAGTTTTAGGGGGCTATTTCGGTTCAAGGCTGATGGCTAATATCCGTGAGGATAAGGGTTATACATATGGCATTGGTTCGGGCTTAAGTTCCATGAACCTGGGCGGTGCTATGTTTATCGGCTCAGAAGTGGGCGCTGATGTATGCAAGGCCGCTGTAATAGAAATTGAAAAAGAGATCAACAGGTTAAAAACTGAATTAGTACCTGGTGATGAGTTATCGCTTGTGCGTAATTATATGATGGGGTCGCTTTTGGGGAGCTTGGAAAATGTATTCTCACATGCTGACAAGTTCAAGAATCTTTTCTTCTCAGGTCTTGATTACGATTATTACGACAGATACACTGAAGTAGTTAAAAATATAACCGCCGAAGAATTATTACAATTAGCCAATAAATATTTCGATTTTGATAAATTCTATAAAGTTATTGTAGGAAAATATTGATGTGCAAATGTGCAGATGTGCAGTCCATTTCCTAATGTCAGGGTTAAGCAATAATATAATTCGCACATCTGCATATTTGAAATCTGCACATTAAATAGTATCTTTGCCCGGCAAATAATAAATCCAAAAAAGTTATTTGCCATGCAATTAGATCCCTCCAAATTTGTCGCTGAAGGTTTAACTTACGACGACGTTTTACTCCTCCCGGCTTACTCCGAAGTATTACCCCGCGAAGTTGACACGCGCTCATTTCTGACCAAAAAGATCAGGCTTAACATTCCGTTGGTTTCCGCAGCTATGGATACTGTTACTGAATCTCAACTGGCCATTGCTTTGGCGCAAGCCGGCGGCTTGGGCATGTTGCATAAGAATATGACCATCCAGCAGCAGGCTGATGAGGTACGTAAAGTAAAGCGTTCAGAAAGCGGCATGATACAAGATCCTGTTACTTTGAATGAGGATGCTCTGTTAGCCGATGCATTTAAAATAATGCGCGAATTCAGGATAGGGGGAATACCTATCGTTAATGGCGATCAGCAACTAAAAGGTATTATCACCAACCGCGACCTTCGTTTTGAAAAGAACGCCGGCAAACCGGTGAGTGAAGTTATGACCAAAGGAAACCTGGTAACAGCGCCTGAAGGAACCACTTTATTACAGGCGGAGGAAATATTGCAAAGTCATAAGATCGAGAAATTGCCTGTTGTAAACGGAGGCGGCAAACTTGTTGGATTGATCACTTATAAAGATATTCAGAAATTTAAAAACTTCCCGATAGCATGTAAGGACGAGCATGGGCGTTTAAGAGTTGGTGCTGCAGTGGGCGTCACTCCTGACACGATGAAACGAGTGGATGCACTAGTAAAAGCTGGGGTTGATGTTATTGCGATAGACACTGCACATGGTCATTCAAGAGGCGTTATCAATCAATTAAAAGAAGTAAAGGCCAAATATCCCGATCTTCAGGTTATAGCAGGTAATATCGCCACTGCCGATGCAGCCCGTGCACTTGCCGATGCCGGTGCCGATGCCGTTAAGGTGGGTATAGGCCCTGGTTCTATTTGCACAACCCGTATCATAGCCGGTGTGGGTGTTCCGCAATTGTATGCAGTATACGAATGTGCCAAAGCATTACAAGGCACAGGTGTACCGGTAATTGCTGACGGCGGTATTAAACATACAGGCGATATAGCAAAAGCGATTGCCGCTGGAGCAGGCTCAGTTATGGCAGGCTCACTTTTTGCAGGTGTTGAAGAATCACCGGGCGAAACTATTATCTATGAAGGCCGTCGTTTTAAATCATACCGGGGCATGGGTTCAATAGAGGCTATGGAGCAAGGCTCAAAAGACCGCTATTTTCAGGATGTGGAAGATGATATTAAAAAGCTGGTACCGGAAGGTATTGTAGGCCGTGTGCCTTATAAGGGCACTTTAGCAGAAGTGGTTTATCAGTATGTAGGTGGTTTAAAAGCCAGCATGGGTTATTGCGGAGCTAAGGATATTGAAACCCTGCAGAAAGCTCAATTTGTCAGGATAACCGCTGCCGGTATACGTGAATCGCATCCGCACGATATTACGATAACTAAAGAAGCACCGAATTATACAAGATAGTCAGAAAGTCCGCATAAGACGGGAAAGTCTGTAAGAAAAGTCTTTCGGACTTATGCGGACTTTCCGACTTCCGGACTAACAATAACTAATCAGCCAACCAATGAAATCCATTGCTATCTTTTGCGGGGCCAATTTCAATGGCGACCCAATACTAAAGGAAGCCGTTGAACTGCTGACCGAAGTTATGACCGACCGTAATATCTCGCTTGTTTTTGGCGGAGGTAAGGTTGGCATGATGGGATTACTGGCAGATAACATTCTTGATAGAGGAGGGAGGGCAATTGGTGTTATTCCAAGGTTTTTGATGGACAAAGAGGTTGGACATACTGGTCTTACCAAACTACACATTGTCGAAACTATGCATCAGCGCAAGCAATTGATGAACGACCTGTGCGATGGTATCCTGATGCTTCCCGGTGGTTTTGGTACCCTTGAAGAGTTTTTTGAAGTACTTACCTGGCTGCAATTAGGCTTGCATAGCAAACCCATCGGTATACTGAACGTGAATGGGTTTTATGATCTTTTGCTGAAGCAGATGGATGTGATGGTTGAGCAAAAATTCCTGAAGCCTGCTAACCGCCAATTGGTAATAACTTCAGGCGACCCAATAGAATTGATAAGCCTGATGGAAAATTTTAAGGC
>JBQCEA010000104.1:0-3753 GCA_051960695.1 Mucilaginibacter sp.
ATCTCATTTTCAAGGTGCAGTGATTCTAATTGGTGCTGTGCGAAGAAGGTTTGCGTAACGTTATAACCGGTTTCGCATTTGCCGGTGAAGTTTTTATCCGTTCCCGCTATAAGGCGCAGCAAAGTTGATTTACCACGACCGTTAGCGCCGATCAGTGCTATTTTGTCGCCCTTCTCTATTGTCGCATTAGCGTGTTTCAGGATGTCTAAACCAGGATAACTTTTGCTCAGGTCTTCGATAGTTACCACATGACGGCCTGATTGCCTGGAAAAACGAAAGGTGAAATTTACAGTTGGGTTATCATCATCTACATCATCAACGCGTTCCAGTTTGTCCAATGCTTTAATACGCGATTGTGCCATTTTTGCTTTGGATGCTTTGGCACGGAAACGCTCGATCAAACGTTCTTCTTGCCTGATCTTTGCCTGCTGGTTTTTGAATTCACCACGTTGGATTTCCTCACGCTGCGCTTTTTCTTCCAGGTAGAACGAATAATTGCCTGCATAAACGGTCAGCTTGCCTTTGCGCGATTCAACGGTACGGTTAATGACTTTATCGAGGAACCAACGGTCATGCGAAACAATAACCACAGCGCCTTCAAAAGCTTTTAGGTATTCTTCAAGCCATTGGATAGATGGCAAGTCTAAGTGGTTAGTAGGCTCGTCAAGTAAAAGAATATCCGGCGCCTGCAATAATATTTTTGCAAGCATTACACGCATCCGCCATCCGCCCGAAAACTCGCTTAGCTTACGATGTGTATCAGCTTCACTAAAGCCCAAACCGGCTAATATTTCGTGCGCTTTATATTCAATATTGTATCCGTCCAGCAGTTCAAACTCATGCTGTTTATCGCTTAGTTTATGCAGCAGGTCTTCACTATAATCTGTTTCGAGTTTTTTGAGCAGGTTCTCTATTTCATCATGCAACTGGTTCTGGCGCTGAAAAGCTTCCATAGCCACATGCAAAATGTTCTTATCTGATGAGTAAGACAATAGGTCCTGGTTCAGGTAACCCATTGTCAGGTCCTTTGACTTAGATACCGTACCCGAAGTAGGCGTATAGTCCCCAACGATAATTTTTAGGAGGGTGGTCTTTCCGGTACCATTAGCACCGATCAAACCTATCTTTTCACCGGGTTTAATATGCCAGTTGGCTTCATCATATAAGGCCCGCGCACCTATCTCGAACGTAAGATTATTAATAGCAATCATTTGCGTGCAAAGATACCGTTTTAAGGCGAAAGGTTAAAGGAGAAGGTACTGAAAGGAAACAAGGCGGCTAAACACTACTTTTCTAACTTTTATAACTAATACAACCCAAAAACCTAACTTCGCGGCATGTATCAGTTGATCAAGCCAATTCTTTTTCAGTTCGACCCCGAAAATGTACACTATTTTGTTACCCGTAATCTAAAACGCTTTAACCGCTTACCTGGCGGAAGGGCTTTTGGCCGGATGCTGTGGGACTTGCAGGATAACCGGCTGGAAAAAGAAGTGTTCGGCCTGAAATTCAAAAACCCTGTTGGTTTGGCTGCGGGCTTTGACAAAAATGCCGAACTGATAAGTGAAATGGCTGATATGGGTTTTGGCTTTGTTGAGGTCGGTACAGTTACACCCCTGCCGCAACCCGGAAACATCAAACCAAGGATGTTCCGCTTGCCAAAGGATAAGGCGCTCATCAACCGCATGGGTTTTAACAACATGGGAGTTGATGTAGCTGCCGAACGGATCGCTGCTTACCGTAAAAATGCCAAGGCTTCGCAAAAAGGCTTGATCATAGGCGGAAATATTGGCAAGAACAAAGTAACGCCAAACGAGGAAGCTGTAAACGACTATATCAAATGCTTCGACCGCCTGTTTGATGTGGTTGATTATTTTGTGGTCAACGTAAGCTCACCAAATACACCCGGACTACGCGCTTTGCAGGAGAAAGAACCATTGATGCATATCCTGGATACTTTGCAGCAACGGAACTCAAAAAATGGGATCAGCAGGCCAATATTGCTTAAAATTGCCCCGGATTTGACGAATGAGCAATTAGATGATATTGTGGATATTGTGAAACAAACTAAGATAGCGGGTTTGATTGCCACCAATACCACAGTTGTAAGAGAAGGGTTGAAATCGGAGAAGTTTACCGAAGAGCTGGGCGGGTTGAGCGGAAAACCATTAACAGAACGCTCCACTGAGGTTATTCGCTATATTGCCGAAAAATCCGGAGGCGCTTTCCCTATTATTGGAGTGGGGGGGATACATTCACCGCAGGATGCTTTGGAGAAATTGAAAGCCGGTGCCTCACTGATGCAGTTGTATACCGGGTTTATTTACGAAGGGCCGGGATTGATCAGCCGTATCAATAAAAAAATCCTGTCAGCAAATAACTAACAGGATTTATAACTGTAGAGACGCAGTACTTTGCGTCTTTGAATATCCTAAATTATTTTCCTAAAGCTTTAGCGATAGCTTCGTTGTTTTTTTCTATCTGGCTATGTTTAGGCTCTTTTGAACGGCTGCCTAATTCAATGTTAGTAGCCAGTTTAAGCTCTTGTACTTCTAAACGAGATACAGTTTTATTTCTTCTGTCTTTTCTTTTTAAACGTGTAACGCCCATGGTGTTGTAATTTTAATATTTTAAATCTTGAGGTCGGAAGCGGATTCGAACCGCTGTAGGAGGTTTTGCAGACCTCTGCCTAGCCACTCGGCCATCCGACCTTTTTTAAGGAGTGCAAAAATAGTAATTATTTATTGGCTAACAACTTTATTTATTTGTTTTTCTGCTGATCTCCGAACAAAATAATGCCGTAGCTATAGCTACATTCAATGATTCGGCCTGGCCAACACGGGGTATCGTTACCGCCTTGGTTACTAATTTTTGTATTTCAGCACTAATACCATTACCCTCATTTCCCATCAATATCAGGCCTTCACGGCCAAAATCGGTATCATAAATACTTTCTCCATCAAGCAAAGCACCAAAAACAGGCAGTTTTACCGTGATTAAAAATTCCGCCAGGTCCACATAATGAACTTTTACCCTCGCAAGAGAGCCCATAGAAGCCTGAACAACTTTAGAGTTATACGCTTCTACGGTATCTTCTGAACAAATGAGGTGTTTTATACCAAACCAATCGGCTATACGGATAATAGTACCCATATTACCTGGGTCCTGCACATTATCCAGCACTAATGAGAATTGTCCTTTTAAGTCATTATGCTTCAAAAACGGCCATTGCGGTATTTTGATGAGGGCTATTGCATCCTGAGGTGTTTTTAAACCACTGATCTTTTCCAGTTCTGTAACAGAAATTTCACATGAGTTTATTTTTTGCGATAATTTCAGCACTTTTGGATCGGATGCGGGTATATGGTAAATAGTCTCAATTTGATATGGTGAGCTTATAAATTCCTGTATGGATTTAGACCCTTCGGCCAGAAAAAATCCGTGTTCGCGGCGAAACTTTTTATGTTGTAATGACTTTAGTAAATTGACTTGAGATTTTGAAAGCATATAATAATTCAAAAGGGTTCCGCCTTACAATATTAAGTATTCTTCTCGTCTTTCTGGTTTCGGGCTGCAGTTTAACGCGGAGGCTTAAAAACAACCAGGCGCTGGTGCGCAAAATAACCATGAAGGGTATGGACGATGAGTTTGCCGAAGCCGCGGTAAATTATGTCGACAAAGATCAGCAGCCCAACAACTGGCTTAACCTGCAGCTCTATTATATGTTTAATAAAAGCGGGAAAAAGGATATTG
>JBQCEA010000105.1:0-8799 GCA_051960695.1 Mucilaginibacter sp.
CGTTCCTGAACGGTGCGCAATAATGCAGCCTGTATCTCGTACGAAAGGTTACCTACCTCATCCAAAAACAAGGTGCCACCGTTAGCCATTTCAAAGTGGCCTATTTTAGTGTACAAAGCACCGGTGAACGAACCCTTTTCATGCCCGAAAAATTCACTTGCAGCAAGCTCTTTGGTTAGCGACCCGCAATCCATTGCGATAAACGGCATGTTGGCGCGCTGACTGTGCAGGTGAATATTCTTTGCAGCCGATTCCTTGCCTGTACCGCTTTCTCCGAGTATAATAACGCTATAATTTGTTGGCGCAACCAGTTCTATTTGGCGGGCCAGTTCTTTTGACGCTTTGCTTGTACCCACAACAAAATCGTTTGAAGGCATCTGGGGCTTTCTACCATTGGTTGGTTTTACAGCAGCAGCCGCTGCTTCTGGCTCCTCTACCAAAGCATGGTGGGTTTCAAAAGCTTTGTTGATGGTATTTAATATCTCATCCGGATAAAGTGGTTTGGTGATGTAGTCATAAGCACCCATTTTAATCAGCTCAACAGCCATTTTAATATCTGAATAGCCGGTGATAATGATCACACCTGTTTTTGGGTACTGGCTTTTAATGTTTTTAAGCATCTCGCGGCCATCGGTATCCTCCAGGCGGAAATCGCATAACACAAGGTCGAAAGAGCCATTTTTGAGAAACTCCATACCGCTTGTACCTGTCGATGCCGTAGTTACTTCAAATCCGTTCCGTGTCAGAAACTTGGAAAGTAATAGTGCAACATTAACTTCATCATCAATGATGAGTATTTTCTTCATATCTGGGAATTAGCTAATTTTTGACAGGTAAACGTATTTAAACAATCTCAAGTTACATACAAAATTGCTAAAATTTAAGGTAAAATTTAATTAACGAGTTAATTTTTATATTGATAGAATTAATAAGCGCCTAAAAACATGTATCTGCGGTTATTAAAAGTATTATAGCATTTATTCCTCGTCGCATTAATATTTTACTGTAAAAGACAGGTCGTTATTAACCATTGTTAATAAAACATAAACTTAACAGAAAACAAAGATGATATTTTTTCGTTCCGTGTTAAAAGAGCATTAACCAATGGAAAATATGAGAGGTAATTTATATGCTAAGATCCACAATTGGATCGATGCCATCGGGTTTAGGCTAAACTCATCACAACCTCAAAACAGGAGAAGAAATATCACAACCAGGCACTATTTCTTTGAAACATTTAACTTCCTGGAAAAGTGGGATGCCAAACATCCCGAAAGGTCCAAGTTTATTTGTTTTGATGCCTATGGAGAAAAAGTAAAAGTAAATTCGCTGCTTGATCTGCAGGTTGCTTTTTTCGAGAACATAAGTCAATTAAAATAGCTTAGGTTGCCCTTATCAGATACGACGTCGTAACGTAAGAATTACGTTATCGTATCTTTTGTCGTGATAAACCTGCAACAACAGGCTTCTCTGGTCTTTCGACCTCAGGATCTCATCTATCTGCTCTAACGACATTTGGGCTACCGGCTTAAAATTAATAGCCATTATTTCGTCCCCTTTTTCCAGGCCAATTTCATCAGCCGCCGAACCCGGCTCCACGCGACTTATAACAATATGTGTAAAGTCATCACCTGCTGCGTAATATTCAATGCCACTCATATCATGCTCGAAAGGATCGCGGAAATTTGCATTGGGCTTCAGGTACAAGGCATTGTCAGCATAATCGAATATCACCATGAAGCGTTTCAGCAGACCTACGCCCATGTTGCCGTCCCGCGGCACGGCTAACAGTTTCATCGTCGCCTCATCATAATCATTGGGAAAGGACGTGATCACTTTCTTCAATTTATATTTTCCTACGTCAATCTCATCTATCCGGCTCAAGAAACCCGTTATCGGCCCCGTCAAACCAACACCCAGATTGGCTATAATAAATTTTTGCGGAAGGCCATGTTTCTTGATCATGTTTTCGAGGGAAACAGGGTGACCAGCACCCAGGTCAATGATCAGCTTGCTTTCCTGTATAGTACCGTTGGGCAATTTCACCAGCGCATGCAAATAAGGCTTACGCCCCTCTATGGTTATCGGTATTTTTGTGCCTTTCCTGAACAAACGCACGTCATGCGGCCTGTATGCTGTAATGGTGCTGTCCATAAAATTAAGCTTCACAGCAAGGTTATTGAAAAAGTCATACCCCAGCAGCCCGTGTATAGGAATGCCGACAAAATTTGAAAGATTAAAATGATCTGTTTTAAGAATAGTAGCGGCTACATCATAACTTGACAGACCGGATATATCGATCTTTAACGGCGGCGTAACATATGCCTCATAGGCATCTCCTTCACCTAATCCTGATATTTTTATTGTCCGCTTGCTTGTCAGGGCAATCGAGTCGACCATCTTCGGATCAGTGATAACCATTATACCAACACCTGTATCTAATATAAAATTAAAAGGCCCTTTATCATTTATTTTAAGCTTGATGATCACCAGGTTGCGTATCAGCCTAAAAGGTATGGTTACAGATTTTCCTTTGCCATTCAGATCAAAATATTGTGCCTTGGTATAAAGAGGTAAAACACACGTCAATAACAGCAATCCCGAAAAGAGAAAGAAACAAGGTTTACAAAATATTTTGCGTAACAATTTGCTTATTATTGGATAATTAAAAGTATAACAAAAACTTTAGTTATAGAAATTATGAAGGGAAAACTGTTGATAATCGCATGTTTTTCAACTGCCTTATTACTGATAATGTCCAACGCTTATGCAGGTAAAATTAAGCGGAGAAAGATCAAAAAACTGTTTAAACATTCGCTTATTGTCAACGACCATTTTACCGGTTTTGCCCTGTATGATATGGATGAAGGTAAAATGATCTATGAGCTCAACTCGGACAAATATTTTACTCCAGCATCAAACACCAAGCTTTTCACCTTCTACACCTGCCTAAGAATGCTGGGCGATTCTATCCCCGCTTTAAAGTATGTTATACACCAGGATTCTCTGATCTTTTGGGGCACGGGCGATCCTTCATTCCTGCATTCGGATTTGAAAGGCACAAAAGGATATGAGCTATTGGAAAAATCCGATAAAAAATTATTCTTTTCATCGGGTTTGTATCAAAACAAATTTTATGGCTCAGGCTGGGCATGGGATGATTATAACGACTATTACCAGGCAGAGATAACCGAACTGCCAATTGAAGATAATGTAGCAGTTGTTTATACTGATAGCACCCGGATACTGCAAATGAAGCCTTCGCTTTTATCCATGTATCTTAAACGAGATAGTATTTACAGACCGACATCATTCAAGGTTCAGCGTGATTTTATGAGCAATACATTTGTATATCCGGCTACGGCTGTCCCGAAAAATTTTAAACAGGAGATACCCTGGAAAACAAGCACTACCTTAACCACTAAATTATTACAGGACACCTTAAAAAAACCTGTTATTGAGGTTAAGCTGCCCTTAGCCACCGATGCCAAAACCATATATGATGCAAGTTCTGATACGGTTTACAGGC
Source organism: Mucilaginibacter sp. (assembly GCA_051960695.1). GTDB lineage: Bacteria > Bacteroidota > Bacteroidia > Sphingobacteriales > Sphingobacteriaceae > Mucilaginibacter. The sequence goes on from JBQCEA010000105.1 coordinate 3,530, forward strand.
GTATGCTGCAACCGAGCGATAACTTTATTGCCGAGCAATTATTGCTGGTATGCTCGTCTGTAAAATTTGGTGTTCTTAATGCCGATTCGGTTATCCAATATTCCAAGGCAAATTATCTGAATGATCTGCCTGATGCACCACAATGGGTTGATGGGTCAGGCCTATCAAGATTTAATTTATTTACGCCGAGGAGCATTGTTTCTTTATTATGCAAGATATCCGCCCAAATGAAGAATGATAGTCTGCTGCATAGCATGATGCCGATCGGAGGCGTGGCAGGAACAATAAAAAGCGCCTATAAAACAGACAATGGACAACCTTTTGTGTGGGCCAAGACAGGCAGTTTGCTAAATAATCATAACGAAAGCGGATACCTCGTAACCCGGAAAGGCAGACACCTGGCCTTTTCATTTATGAACAACAACTTCACAAGACCAACAAGAGAGATCAGAGACGAGATGGTGCGTATAATAACTTATATACACAACAATTATTGAGGCTTTTTTTGCTCCTTAACCGCTGCTTTTAAGTTACCCTGTAACTCAGGGTTTTGGGGCGGCAGCTGATCTACTTCATGCTCTATCTCTTTTTGCTCGACGTGTACTGCGTATTCGGCAGGCTCAATTGTACTGCCCTTGGCTTCTGCATATACTTCGGTAAATTCCGCACCGATATACAAAATAGCTGATGTATAATATATCCATACCAGGATAACAATCAGTGAGCCCGCGGCCCCATATGCCGAGCCTTGTGCGGTATATTTTAAATATAATCCAATAAGGTATTGCCCGAGCATAAAGAGCAGGGCCGTGAATATTGCCCCTGAGCGCACATCTCTCCATTTAATCTTAGCATCGGGCAAAAATTTGAAAATGATGCCGAATAAGGCAGCAATTACGATAAGGGTGATAACGAGATTGACCAGGTCGAATAAAGTAACGGTCAAGCCTGGTAAAAAACGCTCGAGCCGGTCGCTAAGTGCATTGATGGCTATATTAATGATAAGCGAAACTAATAAAAGGAAACCAAGACCGATGATCAATGAAAAGGACAGGAAACGGTTCTGCAGCCATTTAAGCCACCCCTTTTTAGGCTTTGCCTTTACCCGCCAGATAATATTGAGTGAATCCTGTATCTCCACAAACATACTGCTGGCACCTAACAACAGAATGAAAATGCCGGCTACTAAAGCAATACCTGTCTTGCCTGATAACTGCAGGCTCTCTACCATTCCCTGCAATTGCAATACAGCCTTTTTACCAATAAAATGTTGTAGCTGCACATATAAGGTATCATTAAAATTATAATGATGCAGGACAAGGCTTATGATAGAAATGATAAGTATAATAAGAGGCGCCAGCGAAAAAACGGTATAGTAGGCCAATGATGCACTCAACTTTAGACCATTGTCGTTTACAAAGCCCGTAAAGGTGGCTATAATAACCTTCCAAAGCTGTTTAAAATATGCTTTGTTAAAAATCCCCATTCCAAATTTAAATAACTAAAACTATTACCCTCAGGTACTCTATTTAAATACTTAATAAATAAGTGTGTTAGCTAAAATTTGTTTTGGGAGAGGTGAATTAGAAACAATTAAAACTTAGCTTTTGTGGACAGGCGGGAAAATGTTAATAATAATTTTTTTGAAACTTTAGGATTATAAGCACTAAACCTTTACTTTTAGCCTTAAGAAAAAACAACTTTAGGATAGCCATTCCGGCAAGAACAGCTTCCTAAAGAACTTTTAATTGTTAAATTTTTTTTGGGGAAAGCCGTCCCGGTATAATGCCAGGACGGCTTTTGTTATTTATTAGTGAGCATCCACCGGCATCTTGACGTTGCCTTTTTTCCGGAATGGCTGCAAATATAAAAGCGGGATAGAAAATAGCATTACCAACCCCGAGAGCAGGTAAGCTTCATCATAGGTCAATAACAACGATTGCCTTACCACAGCACCTTCAATAGCATGATAGGCCATTTGTGTGGCATCAAGTAATGATTTCCCTTTTGCCATAAACCCTTGTTCAATCATGTGCATCCGCTGTATGTAAGCATTACTATATGGATTTATATAGTCGAGCAGGTCATTACGATGTTTGGCCTGACGAATGTGAATGAGGGTTGTCAAAGCAGCTATACCAAACGAACCACCCAACTGCCTCATCATATTGTTTAAGCCAGTTCCCTGACCGATCTCAGACCCCTTAAGATCAACAATAGCTAAAACAGTGAGCGGAACAAATAACAGCGCCATACCTACACCACGTATCAGCAAAGGCACCAAAACGTTCATTTCTCCGGTTTCCAGGGTTGAATGGCTCAGCATATAAGTAAACACAAAGAACAGGAACATCCCGGCTGTAGCCATAAATTGGGCGGGTATCCCCCTGTTTAGCATTTTACCGATGAAAGGCATCATCACAATGGTACATAAACCACCGGGGAACAATAATTCACCTGTTTGCTGTGCAGTAAATCCAAGTAAATTCTGGCAAAATACCGGGAACACAAATACTGAACCATATAAGCCGAAGCCCAGCACAAAGGAAGTAAACATGCCCACCGCAAAACTTCGGTGCCGCATAATACTGAAATTCACTATCGGATGATCTGTACTCAGTTCGCGCCAGATGAAAAGGATCACCCCTAAAACGGCAGCTATAGTTAGTACAAGAATATAGGTTTTTGCAAACCAGTCTTCCGACTCACCTTTCTCCAATATAGTCTGCAAGCTTCCTACAGCAATAGCCAGTAATAAGATCCCCCACCAATCAATAGGTTTTCCTCTGCCGGTTCGTGGCGTTTCCTTTACAAACGTGTAGGTGAAGAATGACGCTAATGCACCAACCGGGATATTTACGTAAAATATCCATTGCCATGAAGTATGGTCGGTAATGTAACCGCCGATGGTTGGGCCCACTGTAGGGCCCACAACCGCACCTAAACCAAATAAAGCGGTTGCTGTTCCTATCTGTTCAGGCGGCCAGGTGTCCAGCAAAATTGCCTGGGCTGTTGATATTAAACCGCCGCCTGCAAAGCCTTGTAATATCCTGAAGGCAACTAATTCGCCTAATGAATGCGAGTTGCCGCAAAGAAATGATGCTATTGTAAATATTACTATGGATGCAAGAAAATAATTTTTCCGGCCAAAATAACCACCCAGCCATCCGGACATGGGCAGTATAATAACGTTGGCCACGGCATATCCTGTCACTACCCAGGCAACATCCTCCAGCGTTGCTCCCAGGTTACCCTGGATGTCGGGCAGCGATACGTTCACGATGGTCGTATCGATCAGCTCGAGCAACGAGGCGGTTATTACCGTTATGGTAATGATCCATTTTCTAAAACCTTTTTCGGCCATTATATTTAGTCTTTATAAATTACTGAAACGTTCACACTCATACCCGGGCGTAACATAGCCAAAGTATCTTTGCCGGCGTTTAATTTGATCTTTACAGGTACACGCTGAACCACCTTTACAAAGTTCCCAGTTGCATTATCTGGTGGCAGCAGTGAAAATTTAGCGCCCGTAGCGCCGGAGAAATTGTAAACTACGCCATGCAGTTTCATATCAGGGTAAGCATCTACTTCAATGTCAACTTTCTGTCCATCTTTTAAGTTGGTAAGCTGTGTTTCTTTAAAGTTAGCCGTAACATATATGCTGTTATCGTTAACTATCGAGAATAGTGTTTGGCCAGGCTGTACCAGTTGGCCGATTTGTATGTTCTTTTTAGATGCGATACCGCTCGCAGGTGCAGTGATGGAGGTATAGGATAATTGCAGTTTGGCAAAATCCACATCGGATTGGCGCTGGGTTACACCTACATCGGTTACCTTTAACTGGTTACGCGAAGTGCCTATCTGCTCTAATGCCGCTTTGTATTGATCCTGTGCCGCACGATAGGTTGCTTCAGCCACATCGCGGTTTGCTTTTACCTGGTCAAACTGTTGCTGGGTAACAGAACCGTCTTTTACCAGGTTGGCGTAACGCTGATAATCTTTGTTAGCCTGGTCGAGCCTTGCCTTTGCCGATTCAACCTGTGCACGCGCACTTGATGAATTTGCTGCAGTTGTGCTTATTTGTGACTGGCCTACACCAACGCCTGCTGAAGCTGTCTGTTTTGCAGATAATGCCTGTTCAAGCCTTACTTTGTAGTCGCGGTCGTCAAGCTTTACCAGTACCTGGCCTTTATTAACGTGACCGTTCTCTTCAAAAAAGATGCTATCAACATAGCCCCCGACGCGGGCAACCACGGGGCTTATATCGCCGTCTATCTGTGCATCATCGGTATCAATGTGTTTCGAGTAGTATATGTATTCTTTTATCCCGAAAATGATACCGCCTATCAATATAATACCGAGTACTATAGGTAATACCTTATTGGGTTTTTTGGGTTTTTCTTGTTCTTGTGCCATTGTATTTGGGGATTGATTATTTGTTAAGTTTTCCGGTTGATTTTAATAGTCCATAGTAAGCCAGTCCTGCGTCGGCTTTAGCTAATTCCAGGTTTATCTCGGCCTGGAAGAGCAGTGTTTCTGCATCAGCCCTGTCTGTAGCTGAAGCTATGCTGCTGTTGTATTTAGATTGCAGGATCTTGTCGTTCTCGCTGGCCTGATCTATTGAAGTTTGCAATAATTTGATCTTATCAAGGGCTTCCACGTAAGTTTGGTAGCTCTTGTTCACGTCATTGCGGATGGCGTCGTTAGTAATGCCCTGATTAATGACAACTTGTTCACGCTGGATCTTTGCTTCAGCTACTTTATTCTTGTTGGTCCACAACGAAGAGAAGTTCCAGCCTAAGGTTATACCCGCTGTAATAGGCGTGATATAACTGCCATATTTGGGTAACGGATTGGCTGCGGCATCTATATAGTAACCACTTGCAGAAGCAGATAATGTCGGCAGCTGATTAGCGTGAATGCTTTTTATATTGGTTTCAGCAACCTGCGATTGCAAAGCCAGTTGTTTTACTTCCTGGCGGCTAGCTAAAGCGGTATCAATGTAGCTGCTCAGCGGCCCTACCTCATGATTAGCATCAACTATCTGATCGATATTGATATTGGTTGTTTCAGGCAATCCAAGCATAATATCCAGGTCGTAGTTGATCACCTTGCGGTTATTCTCCAGGTCTATTTGTGTTAACTGCACATTTGCACGCTGCAATTGAAAGCGAAGCACATCATTTTTGGTAACAATACCCTGCTCAAAAAAACGCTGTGACTGGTGTATCTGCTGATCGATAGAGTTTAGGTTTTGCTGAACCACC
>JBQCEA010000106.1:0-3881 GCA_051960695.1 Mucilaginibacter sp.
GCAAAACTCAGGTTCTGAAACTCACGGCTCTTTTCCCGGCTGTAAAGGCTGTCTTTAGCAATTACAGATACCTGGAGGTAATGATACGCGCTATCCAACTGTCCGCGCTGTTTAAAATAGGAGGTTAAAAACTGACTTGCATCCAATACCCTGGATGTAAAACCACCACGCCAGCCTGATGCGATCGATTCCCGGGCGAAATATAAGGCAGAGTCAGACTGGCCTCTATGCTGGAATATCTTTGCCATGCCCAGGGTTGTTTCGCATATTCCGTCATCGTCGGCTGCACGCTTCAAATCTTTGAACGATTTTCGGTAACAACCCATGGCAGTATCTAATTGGCCCATCTTCAAATAAATGTTGCCCAGGTTATTCCAGAAAGTACCGATCAGGTCTATATCACCCACCCTGATCAACGGCTTATAAGCCTGCCGCGTATATAAGAGAGAAGAATCAAGCATGTTCAAATTACGGTAGCCATCGCCGAGGTTCAACAGGGCCACACCTACAGATTTCTCGTCATGAATGGCTTCCGCAGCACTTTTGGCCCTTAACGTGTAGATGTTAGCCTGCCTGTAGTCGCCCTCGAAGCCATATACGAACCCAATATCATGCAAACATCTTTGCACGGTTGGGAGATCGTTGATCTTTTCTGCGATCTTTAATGCCGCTAAAGACGAACTGAGCGCCCGCGAATAATTGCCGGTTAGTGTAAACACCCCGGCTATATCTGTCATACAATAAGCTTCCCCTTTCGGATACTGGGCCGTTTTGGCGATGAGCAGGCCCTGCTGGGCCATTATGAGCGAACTATCAGGTTTTGAATAAACATACTGCCGGCTCAGGCGGCTCATCAGCATTACCCGGCTGGTATCATCCCTTGCACTGGCTATAGCATTTTTCAGGCTGTCTATGGTCTTTTTCTGCGCATAGGCGGTAATGCATAAGCTGATGAGTAAAAGACTAATGAATAGTTTTCTCATGCCGCAGTTTGTTGAAATACAAGATACTTAAAATTACAATGGCAATGTCACCATAAATGCAGTAAACTCTCCTTCCCTCGTATCCACATCTATTTTCCCGCCATGCCCTTTCACCACAATATCATAGCTTAAAGACAATCCCAAACCTGTTCCTTCGCCGGTCGGCTTAGTAGTAAAAAATGGTTGCATGATCTTTTCGCGGATATTTTCGGGGATGCCTGTGCCATTATCTTTAACCGAGATTATGACAGTGCCGTTTTGCCGTGCTGTGCTAACTTCCACGGCAGGCTTATAACCTGCCTTGGCAACTTTTGCTTTTTGATTTACAGCATAGAACGCATTACCGAACAGGTTAATAAGTACGCGGCCAATGTCCTGCTGAACGACATCGATCTTTGGCAACTTTTCATCAAAATGAGTAATAAGCTCTGCATTGAACGACTTATCCTTCGCCCTAAGGCCGTGATAGGAGAGTTTTAGAAACTCATCGGCCAATACATTAATATCGGTTACCTGTCTTTCGCCCGTGCTGGTGCGGCTATGTTGTAACATTCCTTTAACGATGAAATCAGCGCGTTTGCCGTGATGACGGATCTTTTTCTCATTCTCCTGTATATCACCGGCAATTGCCAGGGCTGATTCAGTGCGTCCGGCTTTTAACTCTTCTTTTAACTCACCGATCATCTCTTCGTTAACTTCTGAAAAATTATTGACGAAGTTGAGCGGATTTTGTATTTCATGGGCAATGCCAGCTGTCAGTTCACCCAACGAGGCCATTTTAGCCGATTGTACCAACTGGTTCTGCGTGGTCTTAAGTTCGCCCAGGGTATTCTGTATTTCTTCCTTTTGTTTTCGCAAAAGCTGGTTTGCTGCTTTACGCTGATTACTGTTCCGCCAGAAGATTATAACCAGTAACAGCAATACAACTAAACCCGCCAATAGTGCATACATGCGCACTGATGCGCGATACTGTTGTTGTGCGGCGGCAATTTCCTGCTGGCGCTGTTTTTCATCAAAATCAAGTGCCAGTACTTGTTTCACCTTGTCTTTACTGTAAAGACTATCCTTGGCCTCCGTAGCCAGTTTATAATATTTATAAGCTTCGGGAAGGTTATGCTCCTCGTCATAATAGCCATACAACACCTTACCTGCGTTTAACACATCCTGTTGATACTTTTGCGACTGTGCTGTTTCCAATGCTTTTTTAGCATAAAATTTTGCTGAATCCAGTTGCCTGTATTGATGATATAATTTTGAAGTACTGAGATAGCTCATGCTTAGCATTTCGACATCCTCATTTGCAATGGAAAGCTGGATAGCATGCCTTAAGTACTGAAGTGCCGCTTGTTTATGTTTTCTTGCTATTTCTACTTCCCCAAGATCGCGTTCGGCATTATTTATCAGATTGGAATAATTGTTTTTCATCGCGTCCGGGTAGCAGATCTGAAGATAATGGTCGGCTGAATCGATCTGGTTTGTGTAAAGAAAACATTCTGCAAGGTTAATGAGTATAATGTCGGCCTGCATTTTTGAATTTAATCCTTTTAACTGATGCCCGGACTTATATCCGTCCCATATTTTTTGAGCCTTTTTAAGATAAATGAGTGCGTTTGCATAGTCGGCAGATTGTACATAAGTGGCCCCTATATTATTGTAATTGCTTACTACCCCCAGTGTAAATTTTATCTGCTCGTTAAGACGTAAAGCCTTGAAATAGAACTGCAGGCTTTTAACATAATCGCCGATCGTTCCGTAGGAGTTCGCAAGATTGTTAAGCGCCTTTGCCTGATCGGGTATGCGATTATATTTTACTGCTAATTCATAACCTTCCTGCGAAAATATGATCGATGAATCGGGCCTTGAAATAAAATAGCCGGTACCTAATTGCCTTAAAATGGCTATCCGGGCTGTATCTTCAGTCGTTTTACTCAAAGCCAGCCGCAGCGAATCAATTTTTTTATGCTGTGCCCGGGCGCTAAACACCAAGCCAAGTAAAATAAGGGCAAGAATTATTCTTTTCATGATTTGATTTGGTTGAGGTAAGATACGTAAAAAATTATGTATGAAAACCTTATAAGGGAATATGCAAAACAAATTCAGTAAATTCACCTTCCTTGGTCTCCACATTAATTGCGCCTCCATGCCCTTTCACTATAATATCATAACTCAGTGATAAACCTAACCCGGTTCCCTCACCCGTAGGTTTGGTGGTGAAGAAAGGCTGCATGATCTTATCCTTGACAGAATCAGGGATACCTGTTCCATTGTCTTTAACTCTTACTTCTACCCAGCCATCCCCGGCCGATGTGCTCACCTCAACCGTCGGTTTGTAATCTTTACCAGCTGTTTTCGCTTTTTTGTTTACAGCGTAAAAAGCATTATTGAAAAGATTGAGCAACACCCGGCCCACGTCCTGCTGCACGATGTTCACTTTAGGCAAGTTCTCATCAAAATGAGTTACCATTTCGGCATTGAACGATTTATCCTTCGCCCTAAGGCCATGGAATGAAAGTTTGAAAAACTCATCTGCCAGCACATTCAGATTGGTAAGCTGTTTCTCGCCTGTACTTGCCCGGCTATGCTGCAACATGCCTTTTACAATAAAGTCGGCACGTTTGCCATGCTGACTTATCTTCTCCTGGTTGGCCTTTATATCATATGAAATTGAGCTGACTTCCTGAAAACGCCCCTGCTTTAGTTCCTGCTCCATTTCTTCGATCAGTTCGGTGTTTACTTCCGAGAAATTATTGATGAAGTTGAGCGGATTTTGTATCTCGTGCGCTATACCGGCAGTGAGTTCTCCCAGTGAAGCCATTTTTTCAGATTGGATAAGCTGGGTTTGAGTACGTTTCAATTCATTGTAAGCTTTCTCAATCTCATGAGCTTGTGCCAGTTCTC
>JBQCEA010000107.1:0-6866 GCA_051960695.1 Mucilaginibacter sp.
ACCGTTCGTGTTCCGATTGCAGGTCGGTACCCCAGCCCTCAACCGGGTACTGGAATTTCTTCTTTTTATTCGGGGTTGACTCCTTCAGAATATCGATGGCTTCGGTATAAGTCAGGCGCTGAAAATCATTTTCCAGACAGAACTGCAGCTTTTCGATCAGGCTCATTTCTGAACGCTCGTTTTGCGGTTTCTGCTTTTCTTCATCTGCCAAACGCTGACTTAAAAACTCGATGTCCTCGGCGTTATTCTTTAAAGCCTCGCTGATGAGGTATTTTAAAAGTGCTTCGGCCAGGTTCATGTTGTCTTCAAGGTCATAGAAAGCCATTTCAGGCTCTATCATCCAAAACTCAGCCAGGTGACGCGTAGTATTCGAATTTTCAGCACGGAATGTCGGGCCGAAAGTATAGATATCACTTAAGGCCATAGCGCCCAGCTCACCTTCCAGCTGACCCGAAACGGTAAGGTTAGTAGCACGGCCAAAGAAATCCTGTTTGTAATCTACCTCGCCGTTTTCATTTTTAGGTATATTGAGCAGATCGAAGTTAGTCACATGGAAAGTTTCGCCTGCGCCTTCAGCATCTGAAGCGGTGATGATCGGCGTATGCAGGTAAACAAAGCCGCGCTCGTTAAAGAAGCGGTGTACAGCATAGGCCAACGTGTTACGTACGCGGAAAATTGCTCCAAAAGTATTGGTGCGGAAACGCAGGTGTGCTATCTCGCGCAAAAACTCCAAACTGTGCTTTTTGGGCTGTAGCGGATATTTCTCAGGGTCGCTGTCGCCTAAAACTTCTATCTCCTTTGCTTTGATCTCTACTTTCTGGCCTTTACCCAGTGAGGGCACCAGTTCACCCACAACGCTAATAGCAGCGCCGGTAGTAAGGCGTTTCAATGAAGCAGCGTCGGTGTTTTCAAAGTCGACAACAACCTGGATGTTATTATTGGTTGAGCCATCATTCAAAGCGATAAACTGATTATTGCGGAAGGTGCGTATCCATCCTTTAACGGTAACCTCAATATGGGTTTGTTCACTCTCTAATAATGCTTTGATCCGGGTTCGTTGGCTCATAAAAATTGTAATTTTTGAGCCGCAAAAATACGATTATTTGATGTTTGTCTGAACCAGAATTTGCAGAATTAAAAGATTTACAGAATGCTTGATTACAATTCTGATAATTATCAAATTCTGCAAATTCTGGTTCGGACAATTACCTTTGCCGAAATGAACCCCAAAGCAAGCCTCATTATTGGCATCATCTGTATTTCCTTTTCGCCGATATTCGTTAAGCTTGCTGTAGCTCCGCCTATTACTTCCGGCTTTTACCGCATATTTGTTGCATGGCTGGCTCTTGCACCGTACTGCCTTATCAAAGGCGGGTTAAAAATTGATCGCAAAGATCTGTTGGTAGCATTAATTGGCGGCATCATTTTCGGCGCTGATATAGCCGTCTGGAACATATCGCTCATCAAAATAAGCGCTACCATCTCTACGCTTATCGCCAACTTAGCACCAGTTTGGGTAGGGTTGATGAGCTTTGTGATCCTGCGTAAAAGGTCAGGGCCATTGTTTTGGACCGGTACCTGGATAGCTATAGTAGGTATGGTTGTCCTGGTCGGTGATCAGCAAATACTGCATCTGCAATTTAATGTCGGGCTGTTCTATGCGCTTGTAGCAAGCTTTTTTTATGCCACTTATATCATGATCACCAAAGATATCCTGAAACGGATCAGTACGGTTACTTTCATGTTTTATAACATGCTCGGTGCAAGTATCTTCCTCCTGCTGATATGTCTTTTTCGGAACGATCAACTGACCGGTTTTCCTTCTTCAACGTGGCTATACATGATCGGCATGGGCCTGATCTGTCAGCTGGCTGGCTGGATCACCATTAATTATTCGCTTAATTTTCTGCAGGCCACGCGCGTGTCTATTGCCCTGCTAAGTCAGACGGTAATAGCAGCGTTCTGGGCAATGCTTTTACTGCATGAAAAACTGGAGTTGAAAGAAATAATAGGCAGTGTAATTGTGCTTTCCGGTATTGCTGTAACCTTCCTGAAAAAGCCTGCTTCTACCAACGAAGCTTGACCAACTGTGAACAACACTGTACAAAACAGGTTAATAAATTTATTACCCGCGGGTCAGGTGTTAAAAGTTAAAAAACTATTTTTGTGGTTGCACCCTTGTGCCGGATTAGCGAATGATCACCAAACCCACTATTGACCGTATTATGGAATCCATCGACATTGTTGAGGTGGTGGGCGAGTTTGTACAATTGAAAAAACGCGGTGCAAATTACGTAGGGCTCTCGCCTTTCAGTAATGAGCGGACGCCTTCGTTTACGGTGTCCCCGGCAAAGGGAATATTCAAGGATTTTTCATCGGGAAAAGGCGGCTCGGCCGTTACCTTTTTGATGGAACTTGAAAAGTTTACCTATCCTGAAGCCCTTAAATGGCTTGCCAAGAAATATGGCATCGAGGTTGAAGAAACAGTTGACACATCAGAAAACAGGGAAGAAGAGAACCACCGCGAAAGCCTGATGATCGTAAGCGCTTATGCTGCCAAATTCTTCCATGAAAGCTTGCTGGAAACAGAAGAGGGTCAGAATATTGGCCTGAGTTATTTTAAAGAGCGTGGCTTCAGTAATGAGACGATCAAAAAGTTTGAGCTTGGTTACTCGCCCGACCAGTGGGAAGCGTTTACTGGCAAAGCATTAAAGGAAGGCTATCAGCAGCAGTTTTTAGAAGAAACGGGATTATCCGTAAAACGGGATAACGGCACTTTATACGACCGCTACCGCGGCCGGGTAATGTTCCCGATACATAGCTTTACCGGCCGGGTTATCGCTTTTGGCGGACGGACTTTAAAAAGTGACAAGAGCGTTCCGAAATATGTTAACTCGCCTGAGTCAGAGATCTATCATAAATCGAACGTTCTTTACGGGCTTTACTTTGCCAAAAAGGCTATTCGTGACGAAGACAATTGCTACCTGGTTGAAGGTTATGCGGATGTGCTTTCAGTGCACCAGGCAGGGATAGAGAACGTGGTTGCTTCATCGGGTACTTCGCTTACGGTGGAACAGATCAGGCTGATAGGTCGTTTTACTAAGAATGTCACCATACTTTATGATGGCGATGCGGCTGGTATCAAAGCTTCCCTTCGTGGACTGGACATGATACTGGAAGAGGGCCTGAATGTAAAAGTGGTACTTTTTCCTGATGGCCATGACCCGGATTCATACGTGCGATTAGTAGGTACAAGCGCATTCAAAACGTACATTAGCCAAAACAGGAAAGATTTCATCTTATACAAAACCGATATCTTATTAAAAGAAGCCGGTACCGACCCGATAAAACGTGCTGAAGTTATTCGCGAGGTGGTTGAAAGCATCGCCAAAATCCCAGATTCCATAAAGGCATCTGTATTCATTAAAGAGTGTAGCCACATCCTGGAGATAGATGAGCGGGCGCTGCTTTCTGAGTTGAACAAAATGCGCCTGAATAAGGCCAAAAAGGATCCACAGCAGCAGGCTACAAGACAAATTGAACCTGCCGATTATCTTCCGCCGGAAGAATTGCCTATTGAGCCGGTTTCTAAGAAAGATGAATCTAACCAGGAAAAAGAGATACTCCGTTTGCTATTGCTGTATGGTAATAAAATGATCGACTGGGACGGAATCGCCAATACCTATATCGGTCCGTTTATGATAGCAGAGCTTGTCGATGTAGAGTTCGAACATTCTGTCTGCAAAAAGTTTATACAGCTATATAGCAAGGAACTGGAAAACGGCGTTTTACCCGATGAACAATTTTTTATTCATTGCCCGGATAAGGATATCGTGGATATTTCCGTTACCTTACTGGCAACCAAATACACCCTGAGCGAGAACTGGTATGAGATGCACCGTATTTTGGTACCGGATGAGCAGGTGAATATGAAAGCCACTATTTTGGGTGCGATCTTCCATCTGAAAAAGCAAAAAGTGGGTAAGATATTGGATGGCCTGCGTGCCGAGCTACAAAAAACTGACGGCGAAGCAGACACAGAATTATTACTTACACAATACATGCACATGAAAAAGGTGGAAAAGAGTATTTCAGATTATTTAGGTTCAGTAATTCTTAAATAATGGCTCAGCATCTTGATCTTGGCCGCCAGGGCGAAAGTTTAGCGAAAACATTTTTAGAGGGGCTGGGTTACGAGATACTGGATGAAAATTGGACATACGGCAAATGTGAGGTTGATCTGATAGCTTATAAAGACGGCAGGATCATATTTACAGAAGTAAAAACGCGTACAGGTAATGGTTTTGGCGAACCGGAAGATTTTGTAGACTTGCGCAAGCAAAGGCTATTGGCCGAAGCTGCCGATGAATACATTTATGTAATGGATCACCAGGGTGAGGTTAGGTTCGACATTATATCCGTTTTGTTCCATAGAGATACAAACTATACTTTAAAACATATCGAAGATGCTTTTTGGCCATCTTCCAATTCAATATGAAAAACAGATACGTCCTGCTTTTATCAGCAGTAGCCCTAACAATATTCGGCTGTCACAATAACAACAATAAAAGTGCAGAGGCTTCTTTGTCGATCAGTCCGGAAGCCGGAACCAATTATAAATCAGGCGATGCCGTAACGGTAAAAGTGAGCTACCCCGCTGATACCAAGCCGGATTCTATAGTTTACCTGGTTGATTCTGTAAAGTTTGCATCTAAGAAGGATTCTTCGTCTATCAGCCTTAAGACCAATACTTTCGCATTAGGGCCACGGGTGATCACTGCCAAACTATACCAGGGCGGCAAAAGTCAGGAAGTATCAACCAATATTGTATTGCTTGCAGCTAAAGCTCCTGAAAAATACACCTACCAGGTTGTTAAAGTTTATCCGCATGATACCAGCGCTTATACCGAAGGCTTGTTATATAAAGATGGTTATTTGTATGAAAGTACCGGCGAACCCGGCCATTCCGACCTGCGTAAAGTAGACCTCGAAACCGGCAAAGTAGTGCAACGCGCCAAACTCGACCCGAAATACTTCGGTGAGGGAAGTGCTATTATTGGCGATAAAATTGTAATGTTCACCTATCGCGAGAAAGTGGGTTTTGTGTTTGATAAGAATACTTTCAAGCTGCTCAGCACATTCAATAATAATGTGGGTGTTGAAGGATGGGGTGTGACGTTCGACGGTAATAAAATGTACCTTGATGATAGTACAAATCGTATCTGGTTCCTTGACAAGAACAATTACCGCTCAATAGGTTATGTGGATGTTTATGACGATAAAGGCCCGATAAACGAAGTTAACGAGCTGGAGTATATTGATGGTAAGCTGTACTCAAACGTATATACGACGGATACAATACTGGCTATCAGCCCTAAAACCGGAGCCGTAGAGCAAAGGGTTGATATGGCGAATCTGTGGCCGTTAAAAGACCGCCCGGCTAATTTTGACAATTCTGAAAACGTACTTAATGGCATAGCCTGGGACGAAAAAGGCAAACGCCTTTTTGTAACCGGCAAAAAATGGCCTCACTTGTACCAGGTAAAATTTTTGAAGAAATAATATCAAATTGTCATTGCGAGGAAGTACGACGAAGGAATCGCGAACTTTACCTTCTTGCGATTGCTTCTCCCGATAAATCGAGATCGCAATGACAATTTAAATCAATCTACCGCCAAGCTTTATATTGATTGATCAACCCGTTGGTTGATGAATCATGACTGGTTATTTCGTCGTTGTTCTTCAGTTCAGGAAGTATCTTTCCGGCAAGCTGTTTGCCTAATTCCACTCCCCATTGATCAAAGCTATAGATATTCCAGATAATGCCCTGAACAAATATCTTATGTTCATACATAGCTATTAATGAACCCAGGGTGCGGGGGGTGATCTTTTGAATTAATATTGAGTTAGTCGGCCTGTTGCCGTCAAACTCTTTAAATGGCGCCAGCTTTTCTATTTCAGCATCCGACTTACCTGATGCTTTTAGTTCAGCCTTTACTTCATCTATTGTTTTGCCATTCATCAAAGCTTCGGTTTGCGCGAAGAAATTCGACAATAACATTTGATGATGCTCCCCGAGAGGGTTGTGTGTTTGCGCCGGGGCGATAAAATCACAAGGGATAAGCTTAGTGCCCTGGTGTATCAGCTGGTAAAATGCATGCTGACCGTTTGTACCCGGTTCGCCCCAAATGATCGGTCCGGTAGAGTAGTCGACACTGTTTCCGTTACGATCCACATGTTTACCATTGCTTTCCATATCGCCTTGCTGGAAGTAAGCCGCAAAACGGTGCATATATTGGTCGTATGGTAATATAGCTTCTGTTTCCGCGTCAAAGAAGTTATTATACCATATGCCAACCAGCGCTAATATTACCGGTATGTTCTCTTCAAATTCAGTATTCAGAAAATGCTGGTCTACCTGGTGTGCACCTGTTAAAAGCTCAACAAAATTGTCAAAGCCGATGCTTAACACAATGGATAAACCGATTGCGCTCCATAATGAATAACGGCCGCCAACCCAATCCCAAAACTCGAACATGTTTTTAGTGTCGATACCAAATTTGGATACGCCTTCGGTATTGGTTGAAAGAGCAGCGAAATGCTTGGCTACATCGGCCTCTTTACCGCCGCCTGCCAGGAACCAGTCGCGGGCGCTATGGGCATTGGCCATTGTTTCCTGCGTAGTGAATGTTTTAGAAGCTATCAGGAAAAGTGTTGTTTCCGGGCTTAATTGCTTTAGCGTTTCGGCGATATGGGTGCCGTCAACGTTAGAAACAAAGTGCATGCTCAGGTGATTTTTATATGGCCTTAGCGCTTCGGTTTCCATTACCGGACCGAGGTCCGATCCGCCGATACCGATATTTACT
>JBQCEA010000108.1:0-2026 GCA_051960695.1 Mucilaginibacter sp.
CTGTTGAAATTGGGTTGCGTTGTCTTTTTCTTCTATTGAGATTTCGGACGGAGGGCTTATCAATTGATAAATTGATCTATCTAGATTATTTTCTAATTCATGCAGGGGATGTTTCGAAAGAACAAAAAAGCATTCATCCAAAATACCCGTTCAGAAGTACCGAGATTGTAGTCAAAAGGGAGTTATTGACTAACGCTTTGAAACTGCTGATTTGCCGGGAGCTTATAAACGTACATTTTTCAGCAACAGGTATAATTTATAAAATTACCAATATAGGGTGCAAAGCCGTAGCGTATTTTGAAAGCGATTATGCAAAGAGAATCATAGAGGTAAGTAATTGGATTTACACCACCTATCATACGTATACAGAAAGACAGCTGTCTGACGTTATCCATGCTAACATTCAAAAATGGGGCAGCGAATTTGCCAATGAATCAAAATTTAGAACCTTATTTGAATGAGTAGCAGTTTTTTCATCAAAAGTTTAACAGTAGCCGGAGTCGGCAAGAAACCAGCCGCTATTGAATTTAAGCAGGGTCTAAATGTCGTTGCTGGAGCTTCTGACACGGGAAAAACATTTATTTTTCAGTGTATCGATTTTATGCTTGGTGGCCAAAAAACGCCAAAACCAATAAAGGAGAGTGAAGGCTATGAAAAAATAATGCTGGTAATTGAAACTTTTACTGGCGAACAATATACACTTCAACGAAATATTACTGGAGGAGCTTTCCAAATTAAAAAAGGAGACCTGAAAAGCAATGACCCTTATGAAGTCTATGCAGAAAAGCTGTCATATGATCCTAAAAACATTTCTACATTCTTACTGACGTTATGTGATCTTCAGGATGTTCAGCTACGAAAAAATGCACAAAACGCAAAAGTTAGGTTAAGTTTCAGAGATGTTGTGGGATTATGCCTGATCGATGAAAAAACGATTATTTCAGAAGATTCACCAGTGAACCATTCTGGCGAAAGCGTTACCCGCACAAAAGAACAATCCTTATTTTATTATTTCCTTGCCGGCAAAGACGCTGCCTCATTAGCCGAAACCGAAGATCCGAAGGTTTTGAAAAACAAAATCGCCGGTAAGGTTGAGTTGATCAAGGAACTAATCCAGCGTACACAAGAGAAACTGAGCGAATTTGAAGGTCAGAATGTGGATGAGTTGCAGAAAGAGCTTGACGAACAATACGAATTATTAAACCTAGAATACCGGACTTCTATAGCTGAAATTGATAAGCTCCGAAATCAAAAAGCAACCTATTTTAAGAACGCTGAAAAACTTGAAAGCAAGAAACTTTTCAATAAAGAGCTTTTAGACCGTTTTGAACTTCTTGAAAAGCATTACTTGAGCGACCGAAGCCGGTTAGAATTTATTTCAGAGGGCAGTTTTTTGCTTAACCAACTAAATTTGGTTAATTGTCCTATATGCGGCTCTCAGATGAATGAAACGCACGCCGAACATATCAATAAGCATCATGATGACAATGAAGATTTTGAACAATCTTTAGTTCATGAGCTTGCTAAGATCACGCTCAAACAAACAGAATTGGGGCAAACCATTTCTCAGTTGAAGGAAGATAATGATAAACAGGGGAAGTCGCTGGTAAAAATAAAGTTGAAGATTAACGAGATAGATGCTGCGCTTAACAACTCGCTAACCCCTATAAGCAAGTCTTTGCGTGAACGACTGCAAATACTATCTGAAAGTCGGGCGAACTTAGATCGTTATAAAACCTTAAAAAATGACATCGCAAACTATAATGCTCAACTCAATAATTTGAATGAATTAGGTTCAAAAAAAATCCAGGTTAATGAGACTGAACGAGCAGAACAAAGCAGTTTATTTAATGAGTTCTGCAAAACAGTGGAGGGTCTGCTGAATGACTGGCAATATCCCAATATTACCAGCTTGGCATTTGATAATAAAAGCAGTGTCTTCGATATCAAAATTAACAATAACCCAAGATCAACGAATGGCAAAGGTTATAGAGCAATAACCTATACGGCCTTCATTTATGGCCTA
>JBQCEA010000109.1:0-2428 GCA_051960695.1 Mucilaginibacter sp.
GCACGTGTTTCAGGCCTGAAAAGCGCATCGTCAACCCATTTCTCCGGCTTATATACGTCCAGCTCTGTTGGCATAACGTTATAGTCGCCGGTTAATATTACCGGTGCACCTGATGCCAGAAGATCAGCAGCATGGGTGGTCAGTCTTTCAAACCAGCGTAATTTATAATCGAATTTAGGCCCTGGTGCGGGATTGCCATTGGGCAGGTATAGGCATCCTATGATCAAGCCGTCGAGGTCAGCTTCGATATAGCGGCTATGGCTGTCTTCCGGATCGCCAGGCAATACGCGGCAGCGCTCCTTTATTTCACAATTTTTTGAAAGAATAGCTACTCCGTTCCAGCTTTTCTGCCCATGCCACAAGGCTTTATAACCCGCATCATTTATAGCTTTTTCAGGGAAGTTTTCCTGTATAGCTTTTAATTCCTGGAGACAAACGATATCAGGCGCTGATTCTTCAAGCCAGCGAAGCAACACGGGAAGCCTTGCATTAATGCTGTTGACGTTATAGGTTGCTATTTTCATAGAAGTTGACCTTTGTGAAAGTCCACTAATTTAAAAATAAATCAACTTGGTAAAAATTAACGAAGCAATTATGTTTATCAGGCCTTGAACGAGATAGTAAATTTGGTGCCCTCATTTACCTTACTTTGTATTTCTATTTTGCCGCCGAGGCTGGTAATATGTTTATAAACCAGGTAAAGGCCAATGCCCTTGCTATCAGCATGGTCATGAAAGCGCTGATGCAAGCCGAATATTTTATCCTTTACCCTGTCCATATCAAACCCTTGTCCTTTATCTGAAAAAATGAGCTGGATAACACCGTTTTCTTTCATCGTATAAATGCTGATCACAGGAAACAGTTCTGGCCGGGCATATTTGATAGAATTGGTAATGAGATTAAGAAAGATACTTTCGAGGTATGAACGATTGAACCTTACTTTTTCAACCTCCGAAAAATTGATATTCAATGTAGCTCTTGAGTCTTTTATAAGCGAGTTTAATGAATGCAGTACGGGATTAAGACATTCGCTGAAATAAAGCTCTTCTGTGTGTATTGTTAGAGCGTCTTTCTGGTTTAGCGTATCGACGTAGTTATTCAGCGTGTTTTTCAGATCGTCAGTCGCAGATTTTAGTATCTCAATAAATTCAAGCGTTTCCTGGTCAGTTATTTTAGTAACATCAAGTAAATTAAAAACAGAAAGCAGGTTGCTTACCGGTGACCGCAGGTCATGCGAGGCTGTCATATTCAGCAGCTTCATGTCATCATTGATCTTGCTCAGATCAGCGATCAGCCTGTTCCTGTCGGCCTCTGATCTTTTTTGATGGGTAATGTTTTTTGCAATAGCATATACCACTTGCTCTTTCTCAAAAGGCATTGAAGTCCACGAAAGCCATACAATTTCACCTGATTTGGTAATATATCGGTTCTCGAAATTCAAAAGCGGCACATCATGCAAAATATTATTGCGGTGCCTGGCAGTTATCTCTTTATCTTCGGGATGTATAAATTCATGGATGGGCCTGGAAAATAATTCTTCTTCGGTATAACCTAAAACTTTGGAAACGGATGGGCTGATCCGCTTAAAGTAACCATCATAACCTGCAATGCAAAGCAGGTCCGCAGAGAGCTCAAAAAAGTATTCAAGACTATAAGGTTCAGTCAATAGGCGCTCGTTCACGTCAATCAGGGTTTTCTCGGAAACAAAATTAAAAAAATAAATTATTAAGAAATAATTATTCGCTACGGGCTAATAGTTATGTTCCTGCTTTGACAAAAGCTACTTACTTCTACGGGAAAAACCGCTTAACGTTACCTTTATTTGTGAAATTTATAGGATATTATTGATCCTGGGTATTCGCGATCATTGGCGTTTTAGGGCCGTTCAAATCACCACTTTCGTAACCCTTATAAAACCAGTTACTTCGTCCGTTCAGCATGGAATAATCATAAAGGTCGGGCACCGATATTTTATCATTTTGTGCAAGGGTATTGCTCAACTGTGTTACGTTGCTTATAGCAACGGTCATATCATCCGCGTAATCATTTTGCTTGATCACATAATGTGCCCATACACCCGCATAATAGTCAGCTAATTGCTCTGTTTCAATACGGTTTGAAGTATCATCTTTTCCTAATAAACTTGCTACATAATGGCCAATCTGATGGGCAATAACATAATTTTGTATGATATCAGCCGAGCGGGGAAAGCGCTTTTGAATAGTATCGATAAAAGCAAGATCGAGATATATTTCTTTATTTGAATTACCATAAAAAGGGCCAGAGGCTGGTTTTGCTATACCACACTCATAAGCGATAATACTATCTTTAAAAAGCTGTAGCTGCGGAGTTGTGTAATGCTTGCCGGCCCTGTTAAATAATTTTGCCCATGTTGCATTAATGGCAGCAAATTTTTCATTTGTTTCAG
>JBQCEA010000110.1:0-2112 GCA_051960695.1 Mucilaginibacter sp.
TAGCTTTAGAAAGTAAAGTTAACGAGGGAACAACGTTCACCATATCATTTAGCCCTTCTGCCACTTCCGGCAGTTAACTTTGCTACTTAAAATCAGACAGAAAAATATTATTTCATTTTTATTTTGCAGAATTAAACGAGACGTCTATATTTGCAGTCCCAAAACGATGGGAGCATAGCTCAGCTGGTTCAGAGCATCTGCCTTACAAGCAGAGGGTCACAGGTTCGAATCCTGTTGCTCCCACAAAAAGAAAGCCTTTTAGATTATTTCTAAGGGGCTTTTTAATTTAATCTATGTTTTTTGTATATATCCTTTATTCAGTAACGCGAGACAAATACTACATTGGCTCGTGTCAGGATATTGATGAGCGCGTTAAAAAACACAATACCAATCATACTGGGTTTACCGGAAAAACAGGCGATTGGCAGCTTAAATGGCTTGAAAGGCAAACAGACAAAGCCGCGGCATTAAAACGAGAGAAACAAATTAAAAATTGGAAAAGCAGAGTAATGCTGGAAAAACTTATTAATACATAGCTCAGCTGATTCAGAGCATCCCGATTTACAATCGGGAGTGGTCACAGGTTCGAATCCTGTTGCTCCCACAATTAAAAACCCGGTCAATCGACCGGGTTTTCCTTTTTAGACTTACTGTTTAAGTAATTTAAATCATTATTAAAAGATTATTATTGTTCGATAACGTCTGCGCTTATTTTTACGCTGTCAGTTTTATCAATATTAGTCGCCCAAACTTCGGGTACTACAATGTGCACCTTACCATTTGTTACTGTTACGTTAGCATTTGCATTTGCAGATGGGCTACTATAAAAGGGGCCTCCATTAACATCACCCATAGCGCCTACTGTTACTTCGTTATCGTTTGCCGGCTGTCCGCCATTTACATTAAAGCCCACCATCTTATAAGTACCGTTAGTTTTAGGGTATGTTTTAAATACAAAACTGATCATGGATCCACCCAGAGCGACGTCACCTTTCGATGCAAGCAGTACATAATCGTTACGTTTTACAGACTCAGGCGTGTACTTTGTTCCGTTAAATGTCCAGCTACTATTTGTTATAATAGGAACAGGGTCGTCAGATTTTGTTAAACAAGACACTAAGGGCATAGAAGCCATCGCAACAATCATTAATCTCTTTGTGAGGGTAAAGGTTTTTTTCATAAAATTTAAATATTAGGATATAATTTCTTTTTGTAATATTAATTATTAATTTCTAAAAAATCCAAATCGCATATTACAAGCATAAGGCACCCAGTTTAAA
The DNA here is from genome assembly GCA_051960695.1 of Mucilaginibacter sp. GTDB lineage: Bacteria > Bacteroidota > Bacteroidia > Sphingobacteriales > Sphingobacteriaceae > Mucilaginibacter. Next base: position 1,281 of record JBQCEA010000110.1, read on the forward strand.
GTTCCTGGCTTATACAACACAAAGGCACGTACCCAATGGGTACGTGCCTTTTGCTATGAACGTTGGTTATTTATTGTTTGTAAGGATCTTGATCCTTACACCGGCGTTAACAACTACGCCATCTAAAGGGGTATAAACGTCTCTGAAAACCGGGTTGGTTATGCTCCCGGTATAAATGCTTTGCCATCGCGTTTGCCGCTGGTCGGTAAGGTTTTCGCAATTGATAAATACATCAAAGTGTTTCCACATTTTCTGCACCAGGGCGCCAAAGGTGATAAACGCCCGACCCATCGTTCCATCACTCAGCAATTGTGGCCCGGTATAAAACGACTCAAAACCGACCCTGAACTGGTCTTCAAGTTCATAAGCAGAGTCGAAGCTGATCCTGTTTTTAGGTGTTAGCGGCTGAGTGGATACCTGTCCGTTAAAGTGCTGTTTGGTATCAGTGTAGGTATAACCCAAATAAAATGCGAAATTATCAACATTAAGGTTCACATTGCTTTCAGTACCCTGTGTAGTCAAATAACCGGGCGCGTTGACAAAATTGTTGTTCACCAATATCAGCGGATTATTTACGTACGTGTAGAAGAACATTTGGTTAAAATCCACGTAGCCATCGTCAAATGAGGTGCGGTAATTAATATCCCCGTTACCACCGATTGATTGCTCGGCTTTGGTATTACCAAACGAGATCGGGTTTATATTCTCAAACCCTTCTTCTTCACTCTGGTCATTAAATAGGGTTGGCATTTTATAACCGAGGCCCCCGCCAATGCGGCTTGACCAATGATTATCGTAAATAATAAGTGCATTAATACGCGGCAAAACAAAT
>JBQCEA010000111.1:0-2724 GCA_051960695.1 Mucilaginibacter sp.
TTCGCCGGATTAAAATGATAATGTATTTCGCGGCCCGTTTGCTGAGGTTTTAAAACTTCGCATTCGGCCAGTATCTGAATATGTTTTGATATAGCTTGCCGGGTAGTACCAAAGTGCTGGGCAATAGCATTCGGGGTCATGGCGCCGACTGCCAGGAGTGTTATAATGGCTCTGCGGGTAGGGTCGGCTATAGCCTGAAAAATATCTCGTCTCATCATATTTGCAACCATTTGATTGCAAATATATACGCAACTATTCAGTTGCGCAAATTTTTTTGAAAATATTTTTTAGGATTGGCAAGCCTATCAGTCACGAAAGAAAGTTTGCCAACTATAGATGTAAAATTCTATACCCGCTGAAAACGAGTAAAGTGCCTGGATTAAATGTAGCTTTTATAACTATTTTTGAAATTGGCTGGGCCTGAGAAAGTCTACTCAACCAATTCCCATTTTGGCTTTTGGATAGTTCTTTTGGTTCCTGTTATTTCCTGAACCTGCAGCTTTCCATGACTGCGCTTAGGTAAATTTTCTGTGAGCAGGATTCCGGATACCTTCACTTTTTTACCATAGAACTTCTTGTCCCAACGCTTGATGCCTTCCAGGTAATAAGGAATTTCATTGACCCCGACCACTACTGCCCCGGCTTTGGCGTTAAGCGCTTTCCCAACTACTTCAATTTTGTTTTCCGAATGCTGATAACCGAACAGCATGATAGCGGAGAAAAGATATATTTTAAACAATATCATTACTCTTAATTGCTTTTAAGGTGCGTAAATAGCAAAGGTTAAAATTAAATTATAAATGACAAAATGCTGAACAACAGCAATGTACAACTGCCCGATTGTGCTGCTTATGTCCGGAGAAAAAAAGGAAGTGCGTTAAATTGTATTAATTTTGCATAGATAAATCTTTAAAATGTCAATATCTACTGAAAACGACCGGATTGGAATGCAGCAAGCCAGTGATGCTGTAGCCATTACGCTGAAGAAGATGCGGGAATACGCCAAACCGGGTATCTCTACCAAAGAACTTGATGAATATGGCGGCGAATTGCTGAGGCAGTTAGGCGCTCGCTCCGCACCTAAGTTAACTTACAACTTCCCCGGATATACTTGCATAAGCGTAAATGAGGAGGCAGCGCACGGCATACCGTCAGCCAATAAGATCCTCAAGGAAGGCGACCTGGTAAATATCGACGTGTCGGCAGAACTGAATGGTTACTGGGCCGATAACGGCGGCTCATTCGTGTTAGGAGAGGATATCCACGGCTATGGCAAACTGGTAGAGGCATCGAAAGAGATATTAAAGAAAGCGATCAGCAATATTAAAGGCGGTGTCAGGATATCGGAGATAGGCAGGCTGATCGAGACTGAAGCCAAAAAAGCCGGTTATATGGTAATTAAAAACCTGACCGGGCATGGCGTTGGCCGCAGCTTGCACGAGGAGCCGCATGAAATTGCCAACTATTGCGACAGGTATAACACCGGGCGTTTTAAAAAGAATTCGGTGGTAGCGATAGAGACATTCATTTCAACACGGTCGACAATTGCCGAAACACAAGCCGACGGCTGGACGCTAAGCGGTAATAAAGGTGGTTTTGTTGCGCAGCACGAGCATACCATTATGGTAACCGGCGGCGAGCCAGTGATATTTACAGCGCAGAACGGGATTTGGGATTGACTTTTAAGTCAGAAGTCTTTAGTCGTAAGTCTGAAAACTTTTTGTTTACATATATTCGAAACGCAGGGTTTCCGATGGAAGACCCCACGTGGACATACTTTTAAGTCAGAAGTTAATCAAGATAGCTCATTGCCAATTTGTCAATCCTTTCATTAAGCACCTTGTTGCCTTCCAGAAACATTCTAAAGGGATTATGCTTCATGTCAAGTGATTTGGCCATCCGATCAAGCATACGAATCTGAGCGGTGTTAATAGCGCAAATTGCGTCTAAGTAGCTTAACATAATCAACTCCTTCTCATAATTAATTTTGCTATGCATTAGGAATACAATCATCGCTTCCTGTGTGTATGATCTAATTCCTGACATAAAAGTGTTATCCGGTTGAGTATTTAGTTCAACATAGAACTGATTTAGTAGTCCAACATGCTTTTTTAATACAGCAATTATCTCTTCGATCAGGTTTTGTAACTCTTCGTTTTGTACCTTTATATGGGTATGTACAAGATATTCAAGGATATAAACCTTGCAGTAATAAACAGAGTGCAGGTGCTTAACCATCACGTTTTTAATGTGGGCCTTATTTCGACTATGAACTGCTTGCCCATCTTTAACATTTCCCATCTCAGCACAAATTAATGTTAGTGAATAAATAATTGTATTAACAGCAGTAACCTAAGATGATGATTCTATGAATACAACCCGTAGATTAACCTTAAAGTTTTTGGGATGTATTTGGGACTTTTAAGTCAGAAGTCTTTAGTCGTAAGTCTTTTTGCTTATATTCGCTTAGCAGGAAAATATAACTGAAATTTAACCTAACCTCATCAACACAATAAATGAAACTGGAATACAAATTATTTTTAATCGGGTTCCTTACGATTGCGATATTCGACGCTATAAGCTCAATAGTTTCCAAACAATTAAATTTTAATTACGCGTATTTAGCCACGGGCTCATTTATAATATATTGCATTTTTGGTTTCGGGGGAACTAAAAAAATAAACTTAAAAACAGGGGTTTTGATTACTGCAGCTGTTGGGCTTT
>JBQCEA010000112.1:0-2202 GCA_051960695.1 Mucilaginibacter sp.
CTTATGTTAACCAGTCGGCTACAAATGATAACTATAGCTTATCAGGAAGTATGACACTTTTTAATGGCTTTTCTTTAATTAATGCAGTTAAGTCAACATCGTTAGCATACCAGGCCGGTAAAATGAACTTCCAGGCTGCAAAGGATGGTGTAACAGTTAATGTGATCACGAGCTACCTGGCAATATTAGATGACCAGGAAATTTTGGCAGCCACTAAAAGCCAATTAGCCTATCAAAAAGAGACTGTTGACCGGTTAACCATATTGGAAAAGCAGGGCGCAAACAAAGCCGCCTCTGATCTTACAGACCAACAAGGTCAGCTTGCTGCAAACCAGGTCAATTTGGTTAACGCGCAGAATACCTTAGATGCAGCTAAACTCACATTATTTCAGTTAATGAATATCCCTTATCGGCCAGGTGTAAAATTTGAAAATTTGAATGCTGAAAATTTGGTGGGTGACTATGGCTCTGATCCTGATCAGGTTTATCAGACAGCATTAAAACAATTTGCTGCGGTAAAGGCTGCTACTTTAAATCGCGAGGCGTCTGAAAAGAATGTTAGTTCAGTTAGAGGGCAGCTGGCTCCAAGTATTACGCTCGGCGGAGGTTTGAACACAGCGTATTCAAATACTGCACAGCAATCTGTATTTATTGACTCTACTACTAATGCTGTTAAGGGGTTATATGCTCAGGGGCCTGCATCTGCTTTAAACCCTTCGGGTAAAGAGACTATTTTTTCAACTTCAGCAAATAATTCCTTACAAAATATCAGCTATGGTAATCAGTTTAAAAACAACTATAGCTCCTATATATCATTGGGGATCAATATTCCAATATTTTTGAATGGGATCAAGCGAAATGCTCTGGCTAAAGCAAAGCTGAATGCCCTTTATGCACGCGACGAAGAAGAGAATGCCAAAATTGTGTTAAAGCAAAATGTTGAGCAGGCTTATTTTAACATGATGGCAGCGTACAAAAAATACCAGGTTTTAATGGACCAGGTAAAGGCTTATACTGAAAGCTTCCGCATTTATAAATTGCGTTTTGATGCCGGTGTGCTTACTTCTGTTGATTACATTTTTGCAAAGAATAACCTGGATGCGGCAACAGTGAATATGATCAGTGCTAAATATGATTATTTCATTAATAGCAGGATATTAGATTACTATCAGGGTAAAATGTCCTCTTTCCAATAACATATAATAAGCCCAGCATCTGAATCCGGTTAGTGTAATTGAAGATTTATATTAACCGGATTTTTTATTGTCTTGATTAATCGGTTCAGGTTATTTTAGTATCATGATTGGTTAACGTTTTGCACTTATAGTATTATACTTATTGTATAAAGCACACTAAATTTAAGGCTTGATAAAACTATGTATAAAAGAGCCTTACTGTTAATTTGCATTTTTTCTTTGTTCAGCTTTTACAAGTCAAAAGCCCAATCCTCAACTTCAAACGGAGAACTAAAGATACGCCTGGATCAGCTTGGCTTTTATCCCGGTGCACCAAAATGCGCTATCGTTTTAACGGATAAAGGCGGCAGCTTTGAAGTGCAGACATTGGATAGGAAAACGGCTTTTAAAGGTCAGTTAAAAAGATCGCTTAAACCAGACTTTGCAGGTAACTATACCTGGATTGCTGATTTTTCATCATTTCATATACCGGGTAAGTTTTTGTTGTATGTTCCGGACATAGGTAACTCATATCCATTTAGCATTCAGCGTTCGGTTCATCGTCAGATAGCAGACGCATCCATTAAAGCTTATTATTTTATAAGGGCTTCTATACCGATTAAAGAAAAATATGCCGGTAAATGGGCAAGGGCCGAAGGACATCCTGATAATAAGGTACTGATGCATGCATCTGCTGCAAGCCGCGAGAGGCCGGAAGGCACTGTTATATCTTCGCCTGGGGGCTGGTACGACGCAGGCGATTACAATAAGTATATTGTAAATAGCGGCATATCAACCTACACTTTACTTTCGCTTTACGAGGATTTTCCTGGATACATAAAAACCGTAAAGCTGAACATTCCTGAAAGCGATAATGGCATCCCTGATTTATTAAACGAAACACTTTGGAATATCCGGTGGATGCTGACCATGCAGGACCCCAATGATGGTGGTGTTTATCATAAACTTACCAATGCAGCATTTGATAAAATGGAGATGCCTGATAAAGCTACTGCTACGCGCTATG
>JBQCEA010000113.1:0-7251 GCA_051960695.1 Mucilaginibacter sp.
TTCAGATGAAGCATTATATATCTTACCTTTTTTGGTTTCATAATTAAAGCGTAGTGAGTCCGAAGTTACCGGTTTGTCCTTACCTTGTTTTGATATCGGTTTTCCGATATATCTATGTGTTATTGGATCGATCCTTCCGCTGGCAAATATTTCCTTCGTACTTTGATTTACCCTGATGTAATCGGCATCCAGCTCAAAATCCTCATATGTAACCCTGGCACGGCCATATAAGTATAACATCTTGTGGGCTGCATCGTAACGAGTAGAATCTTCTGCATGAACATTTGTTATAGACTTCATGCCGCCGGTTGTGTCTTTTTCGGCACCCTTGGCAGGCGCTTTAGGAGCATTTTTTTTGCCACGGAGCAATTTCTTGTCCTTGATAGTATCGAGCTTGATGATTGTATCAATAGCAGCCTTATGGCCGTTAAACCTGCTTATACTTTTTGCAGATGCTATTACGTTTGCCAATAAAATAGTCAGAAGCAGAAAAAACAGGCCAACGAATTTCAAAATCGATTATGAATAGTATTTTTGCAAGTACAGTTAACAGCGTTCAAAAATAATGAAAAATAAGGCATTGAAAAGATTGATTTACGGTTTCTCAACATTTGTTATTTCCCTTTCATTACTTTCCTTTAAACCAGATAATTCTACCAAGAGAGATACCGCGCTCAATGACAGTGGCTTTAAAATTAAGACCATCATTGTTGACGCTGGCCACGGAGGCCGCAGAACTGGAGCGAAAGGTTCATACTCTTTAGAGAAAAATGTAACGCTTGCCATAGCATTTAAATTGCAGGCAGCGATAGAAAAAGAATTGCCCGAGGTTAAAGTAATCATGACACGTACCAATGATGATGATGTGCCTTTCCATACACGGTCGGATATTGCCAACTCAAATCATGGTGATATCTTTATTTCTATACATTGTAACTCCCTGCCTGACAGGCGTGAACGCGAATTAGTTGGTCACAGACATGGCAAACCTGTTTATAAATACACCTATGTGCCTGATCGTTCAGGCCGCGGTGTATTGTTATTAGTTTACAGCACCCAGCGTATTGGCCCGCAGATAGAGGCATTACGCGAAAATGAGGACGTTGAAGGAGAAAGCGACAGCCAGGCCCACAACCCCGACGATCCCATGTCGGTAATTATGCTTAATCAGTTTAAGAACAAATACCGTAAACAAAGTATTCATTTGGCTGATCTGATCAATAATGAGTTTACACAGACGGATGGTCGCCCAAGCGACGGCGTTAAAGAGCAGGTGGTTTTTGTGCTCGATCATACAGCCATGCCTTCTGTATTAGTTGAAACCGGTTTTATTAATAATCCAAAGGATGAGGATTACCTGAATTCTGATGCAGGTCAAAACGAAATAGTGGCTTCGATTGTAAGAGCAATAAAGAACTACAAGGACGACGTTGAACAAGTAGCTAAATAAATAAGCGAAAAAGTGTCTTAACTTTGTTAAGATCGCAACTATATCACCATATCTAAACCCATGAAAATTTCAAACGAAACCAAAATAGGCGTATTAACCACTCTGGCGGTCGCTATACTGATATTGTGTTATAGTTATTTGCGTGGCAATGATGTTTTTTCGAGCTCAAACAGATTCTATGCAGTTTACAATAGCGTTGATGGCTTATCGGTATCCAAGCCTGTTTTAGTAAATGGGTTCCCTATCGGGCATGTTTCCGATATGAAATTACAACCCAGTGGCAAAACCATTGTTGAATTCAAGATCGAACCCCAATATAATATTCCTGATAATACATTAGCAAAATTGGTAAGTACAGATCTGCTGGGTTCAAAAGCCATTGTATTTGAAATGGGCGATCATAAAACTTTTGCTCAGGATAAGGATACCCAGAAGGCTGATGTACAGGGAAGCCTGGCAGAGAGCCTACAGCCTATTCAGAAGAAAGCCGAACAATTGATCTCAAAAATGGATTCATCGCTTGCCGCTATTAATACGATAATGAATCCTGACTTTCAAAAAAATGTAGATCGCAGCTTTTTAAGCATTGCTAACTCATTACATACATTAGAAGGCACCACCAAAAAGATCGATAACCTGGTAGCGGCACAAAGCGGGCATATCAACGGTATTCTGAATAATGCCGAGGGCGTTTCCTCTAACCTGAAAACCAGCACGGCTCATCTTAACGCTATTGCTACTAATGTGCAAACTTTCAGTAGTGACCTTTCTCATTCGAATATTAAACAAACGCTGGATAATGCCAATAAAGCTGTGGCTGAACTACAAGCTGCTGTTGATAAGATAAACAATGGTAAAGGCTCAATGAGTTTGCTGATAAATGACGATCATTTATACCGCAATCTTGACAGCGCTACCAGCAACCTGAATAAACTATTTATCGACCTGAAAGCGCATCCAAAACGCTATGTAAGTTTCTCAGTTTTTGGAAAGAAAGAGAAGTAAGCGCATCGCGGAACAAGCATCATCAAATAATAAACGTTTTGCCTTCTATAGCCAGTTCTGTTTCGGGGAAAACGCTTTGTGTTTCCTCTAATAACTCGTTCAGCGTTTTGTATCGTGCTGAGAAATGCCCGATCAGCAATTTTTTAGCATTAGTTCGTAAAGCTACTTCACCAGCCTGTAGTGCTGTAGTATGATAAGTGCTTTGTGCCCGTTCAAGCATATTGTTCATGAATGTTGATTCATGGTATAGCAGGTCTGCATTGCTGATCTGCTTAAAGTAGCTTTCGTTAAATAAAGTATCCGAGCAGTATGCGTAAGTTTTTGGAGTTTCCGGATCAATGGTTATATCGCTATTTTTATGTACTGTTCCGTTTGGTTCCGTGTAATCAGCTCCTTTTTTGATAGCCGAGTAATAAGCAACAGGAATATCTAAATCTTCAATTTTCTCTTTAATAATTTTTCTTAGCCGTTTTTTTTGCCGGAAAAGAAATCCGGTACAAGGTATGCGATGATCAAGCGGAATAGTTTCGACAATGATATCCTGGTTTTCTAATATTACCTCCGGCCTGCCCGCATTAGTGAAAACATATTCGATAGGATATTGAAGAACCGTTTCAGAGTATTTTAACTGCAGCTCAATGATCTCTTTTAATTCAGCCGGACAATATAATTTAAGCCCCTTGGCTCTGCCATTCAAGTGCATAGATGATAGCAGTCCCACGAGGCCAAGGTAGTGGTCGCCATGCAAATGACTTATAAAGATATGATCAATGCGGCTGGGCTTAATATCAAAGCGCAGCATTTGCTGTTGCGTACCTTCGCCGCAATCAACAAGGTACAGGCGCTCATTAATATTTAGCGCTTGCGCTGATGGGTTTCTATTAAATATAGGAGTTGCTGAACTGCTTCCCAATATTGTTACCTCAAATTTCATATCGGGTAAACAATAAAAGGCTTTACTTTGCTTCTTTCTTCAGCTGTTTTTCCACCTCTTCCATGAAGATAAGGTCAATGGCTTCTTCGGCGGTTGGAACAATAGAGAGCACACTATCTAATTGAGATATGGCTATTAAGCGAGCTACAGCGTCATTTAAGCCTGAAAGAATAAATACACCTGATGCATTTTTGCACAAACGGTGTCCTACTAACAAACTGCTTAATCCAGATGAATCAGCAAATTTGATCTGTGACAGGTCCATAATAATATTCCGCTGCCCCTCCGTATTGATCAATATAAGTTCAGATTTCAATTGCGGAGTAACCAATGAATTCAGTTTAGATTCATTTAGTTTAAATAACACATACTTCTCGTGCTTGTCGACAGTAAACTTCATTTCTGATTATTTATTGCTACTAAGATATAACTTTTATATAGAATAAAAAATTACAAATTATTTAACACCTTTTTAATTGAATTCTCAACCCTGTCCAAAACATCCTGGTTATCAGTTGTTGAAAATTTCTCGCCGGTTATTTGTTCAAATAATTATATATATCTTTCTGATATTGAATTGACTATATCTTTTGTCATTTCAGGTACAACCTGAACTTCTTTTCCCTGAAAGCAATTCTCAATAAGCCATCTTCTCACAAACTCCTTAGATAACTGCTTTTGTGGCTCATTGTTTTTCTGTCTTTCCTCATAACCTTCCTTATAAAAATATCTTGAAGAATCAGGCGTATGAATTTCGTCTATCAGGTAGATCTTTCCGTCAGCTTTACCAAACTCATATTTAGTATCAACCAAAATAAGACCATGTTTTGCGGCTATCTCAGTACCTCTTTGATACAAGGCTTTGGTATATTTTTCCAGCTGGGCATAATCCTCGGGCGAAACAATGCCTTTTGCCAATATCTGTTCTTTAGAGATGTCTTCATCATGCCCTACAGCTGCCTTGGTAGTCGGCGTAATGATCGGTTCGGGCAGCTTGTCATTTTCTTTTAAACCTTCGGGCAATTTTTCGCCGCATAGTTCTCTTTTACCTGCAGCATACTCTCTTGCAGCATGCCCCGCGAGATAACCACGAATCACCATTTCCACCTTAAAAGGTTCACATATTCTGCCAATAGTAACGCTTGGATCGGGCACTTCTACTACCCAGTTAGGCACTATATCAGCAGTATCTTTTAAAAATTTCGCAGCTATTTGATTGAGCACTTGTCCCTTATAAGGTATAGGCTCAGGTAATACAACGTCAAACGCTGATATACGGTCAGTAACTACCATAGCCAGGTATTTGTTATCTATAGTGTAAACGTCGCGTACTTTACCTTTATAAAAGTTTGTTTGCTTTGGAAAATGAAAATGTGTCTCTTTTATTGCGTCTGCCATAGTTTTAGTTTTGGATACTGAGTTTTGAGTTATTGCAGGTCGTTACTCACAACTAATAACTCATCACTTATAACTCCCTATTGTATATCCCCGTATGCCTCTAATATGCGTTTCACCAGCTTGTGGCGCACAACATCTTCGCCGGTAAGGTAAATGATCTCTATTCCCTTAATATCAGTTAATATGCGTAACGCGGTGTGCAAGCCTGATTGCTGTTTCTTAGGCAAATCTATCTGTGTTACGTCGCCTGTTACAATGAATTTTGCGGATGGCCCCATACGAGTCAGGAACATCTTTAACTGCATATCGGTTGCATTTTGCGCTTCATCTAATATCACAAAACAGTTATCCAGTGTTCGGCCACGCATAAACGCCAAAGGCGCTATTTCTATCGTACGGTTCTCCAGGTAAACTTTTAGCTTTTCAGCCGGGATCATATCATCCAGCGCATCATAAAGCGGCCTTAGATATGGATCAATTTTTTCCTTCAAATCACCGGGCAAAAAACCGAGGTTCTCCCCTGCTTCAACTGCCGGACGGGTAAGGATGATACGTTTTATCTCTTTGTTTTTTAACGCCCTCACAGCCAAAGCCACAGCCGTATACGTTTTACCTGTACCTGCCGGACCAATGGCAAAAACAATGTCGCTCCGATTGATACCATCAACCATCCTGCGCTGGTTGGCAGTACGGGCCTTTACCAGTATCCCGTTAGGCCCGAAAACAATGACCTCACCGGTGGTTGATTTATCCGCACTACCCGATTCTGATGAGGAACCTGCCGGTGCAGGTTTCGAACCCAATATTCGTTCAAGATCGGTTATATTCAGATTTTCAAACTTTTCTACATGATTTAGCAGGTGGCTGAATTTTTCATCAAAAACAGATAACTCATGGTCATCCCCCAAAACTTTAAGTTCGTTGCCGCGCGCAACTAATTTAAGCTTGGGGTATTGTTTTTTGATGATCTCGAAATGGTCATTATTCGGTCCCCACAGTACAGCCGGGTTAACATTGTCGATTGATATCTTAAGCTCGTTCAAACAGTAATTGATTTTTTAGTTGCAGAATTTTTTATGAATTAAAAATTGAATATTTGTAGCATCTAATACTTGCACAAGATTAGCAATAAATATTTGAATAATTAATGGCAATAATAACTTTAACTACTGATTTGGGCGATAAGGATATTTACCAGGCAGCCCTTAAAGGAAGTATTTTAAAATTATTGCCTGATGCAAATATAGTCGATATTACGCACAATGTTTCTGCCTTCAATGTGCAGCAGGCGGCATTTATTCTGAAAAACAGTTTCCATTATTTTCCGGATAATACGGTTCACCTTATAGGCATCGATACGGTATTTAATAAGGATACCCGGTACCTTGCTGTCTATTACAAGAACCACTACTTTGTAGGGGCTGATAATGGAATCTTCTCATTGATGTTCGACTCGGAACCAGACGAACTGGTTGAGATCAACATTATGCAGGATCTGAAATTTTTGCATTTTCCGCTTGCGGATATTTTCGTTAAGGCAGCTTGTCATTTGGCTGATGGAGGCAAACTGGCAAACATTGGACTGCCCGTAGAAAACATCGAAAAGAAAATGAACCTACAGCCCGTGGTAGAAAAGAACATGATCAAAGGTGTGGTGATCTATATTGATTCATTCCAGAATGTTATTACCAATATTACCAAAGAGTTTTTCAACCAGGTTCAGCAGGGACGTCGTTTTACATTGTCTTTTAAGCGCAACGAAACAATAAACCACCTAAGCTGGTATTATAACGAAGTACCCGAGGGAGAAAAGCTATGCCTTTTTGGTATCAGCGACCACCTGGAAATAGCCATAAATAAGGGCAACGCCAGTGGTTTATTGGGTTTAAACCTCGGCGATACGGTTATTATAGACTTTGAATAAAGACCTGCCTTAAACCGGCCATGAAAAAATTGATCATCTTATTAAGTGTTTGCTTTGTGCAAATACCAGCATTCGCACAAAAAAACATTAGCTCCGATTCCTTAGCCTATCAGTTACAACGTAAAAAAATAAATGGCATGCTTGAGGAACGCCGGCAAAAATTTGGTCAGTACGAACAAAGTTTAAAAATGCATACCGGTATATTCGGGTTGCAAACCAAGAAAGACATCCGCCGCTCAAATGATATTCTGATGGATATTACCAGGACTGACGAGAATATTTTTGAGCAGATAAAAATTCTGTTGAATTATCGAATCTTTCAGCAGCAACAGGTTCAATCAAAATCTACAGAGGTGGAGAACAATAGTCTTGGTTACATGATGACCATAAACCGGTTACGTGGGCAAATAGATAAAATGAAGCAAGAGGAATTATCTACCAAACAAGAGCAGGTAAAAACCACCCGTATTTATATTCTTGTCTTTGTTCTCATGCTTGGGTCAATTTTGATCTTATTGTTCAGAAAACGCACTGTTAGAG
>JBQCEA010000114.1:0-3609 GCA_051960695.1 Mucilaginibacter sp.
GTATTTACCGGCGGTGGATATAATCAGTATACGCCATCTGTCAGTGTCAGTACCAAAATACCCGTTGTTATTCAAAGCGCCCGGTTATATATTGGCTATCCGGGTAAAATAACTTTTAATGTCACCAATGTGAGCGGCGAAATCGTTTCGTCTGCTACATTGGATGTATCAGCTACTGCTACCAATCCCCAGCCAGGCCCTCAAAATGATGACCCGAACGACCAGGGACAGGTATACCAACTGGGCTTATTGTTACCTTCAGCAGGAATATACAGCATCACTGCTGTGTATGATAATGCTGTTACTATTTATCGCAGCAATAGTGGTGTAACCGGTTATCCTTTTAAGATAGGCAACGTATTTAGCATAACGGGTAATACAGCATCTTCAGCCACTGACACTGCGTATTATAAAGGCTTTTATTACTTTTTCTATGACATGAAATTAAAAAGCCCGGGCTGCGCCAGCGCATCGCGGCAGGCGGTTACAGTTGTAAAACCGGTTATTACGCAAAATGGCACTACTTTAACTTCCAACTTTGCAACAGGTAATCAATGGTATTTGGATGGTTCACCGATAGATGGCGCCATCGATCAGAACTATTCGCCAAAGCAAAGCGGTAATTATAGCGTATATGTAACTGTAAGTGATGGCTGTGTGGCCCAGTCTGATAATTTTACTTACATAATTGTACCTGCCAATTCAACTGAGAACGACATTGGTTTATCGGTATTCCCCGTTCCCGCAAATGATCAGTTAAGCGTGATTTTTGCCAGTCCGGCAAATGCTGCATTAAAGCTTACTTTAGTAAACAGCAGAGGAGAAGTTAATTATTCTGAAAATAAAACCATACAGGCAGGCGGTTATAACACCTCCATTAATGTAAGCCAAATGGCACCCGGAACCTATGTATTGAATGTCCGGCTGGGGCAGAAGAATTATACAAAGAAAGTAATTATCGGCAGATAGCATTGGCAACGGTAATTGCCAATGCTATGAGTGGTTTGTTATTTAAAACAGTATTTAATTCCCAATCCCGGGGCAACATCGAAGAATGGGCCGCTGGCTATCTCCACACGAGGATTAAGGTCGAGGCTTACGGCGATAGGCGATTGCGGTATCACATATTCAAGTCCTATAACGCCATCCAAACCAAATAATATCTGGCTATTGTTGTAACGTTCATTGTCGCCATTAAATCTTTTGTAAACACCAGAACCAACTGCCCCAATATGGGCACCAGCACCGTAATAGAACCTGAGGCCCTCAACATTAAACGCTTCCTGGTTCAGTTCATATAAACCGGTAAAGACCAGCCCGTTTGAACGGAAGCCAATAAAGCCTTCCAGGGAAGTGGTGTTATTCATAAAATATTTGCCGGCAATACCGTTTTCATAACCGCCAAACTTTAAACCGGCGGCAAATTGGTAATTAGGCGTGTAGGTTTGTGCGTTTGAAGTCTTAGCAGTGAATAATAAGGCTGCGGCTACAAATAGGAAAATTGTAAGTTTTTTCATTAGTAATAAGCTGTTTTTAAGGTGATGAAACTTTTATTCTGCCGATATAAATGTTTCGGTAAATTTTCTGTTCAAATAACGGTAGTTTCCATGGTTAAATTGTAAACGACTTAACTTGCCAACTATACCCTGTTGATTTTCAGTATCAAAAACTTGAACCCCGAAAATTTGTTTTGATAAGTAACAACATTTTTTCCTTGATAAATAGCTGTTTCCGTGTGATCCGAAACTTGTTATTAGAAAATAAACTAACTTAGCCTTCATAGCTGAACCATATGAACCGCTTTCTTCAAAACGCAAAAGCAACTTGTTTTTTTGTGCTTTTGTTTATTCTTTTCTCCATTGTTTCAATAAACACAAGGGCGCAGTCAAAGGCAGATACACTTGCAAAATACCATAACGGCATGGTTGTATGTGCTTATCCCGATGCTGCTAAAGTGGGCTTGGATATCCTTAAAAAAGGAGGCAACGCAGTTGATGCAGCCGTTGCAGTACAATTTGCACTTGCGGTTACTTTGCCAGAGGCTGGTAACATCGGCGGCGGAGGTTTCATGGTTTACCGTTCGTCAAAAGGGAAGATCAATGCATTGGATTTTCGTGAAAAAGCGCCGGCCAAAGCCAGTCAGAACATGTACCTGGATTCGGCCGGAAATGTTATAAAAGGGATGAGTTTGTCTACCCATCAGGCATCAGGCGTGCCCGGTTCGGTTGCAGGATTGTTTGAGGCGCATAAGAAATATGGCCATTTAAAATGGGCCGAACTGGTGCAGCCTGCTGTTGACCTGGCGCGTAATGGTTTTAAAATAACTCCCCGGTTGGCAAACGATCTGAACAGGACGGCAGCTGATTTCAGGAAACTGAACCCCGGCAAAAACTACATGCTGAAGGATACACTTTGGAAGGAAGGCGATCTGCTGGTACAGGAAGACCTTGCCAAAACCCTTGAACAGATAAGAGATAAAGGACGTGATGGATTTTACAGTGGGGTAGTGGCGAATGAGTTGATTGCGGAAATGCAAGGCGGCAACGGGTTGATCTCCAAACAAGACCTGAAAAATTATCATGCCATTTGGCGTAAACCGATAACCGGCAATTATAAGGGATTTAAGATCATCACCATGCCGCCGCCATCAAGTGGCGGGATAGCCTTGTTGCAGCTGCTTAAATCGGTTGAGAAATATCCATTAAGCAGGTGGGGCTATAACCGTGATTCGACCGTGCAATTGATGGTTGAGGCTGAGCGTAGGGTTTATGCCGACCGTTCTAAATATCTCGGCGACCCGGATTTTTATAAGGTGCCGGTTGATAGCCTTTTGAACAATAAATATATCGCTTCAAGAATGAGCAGTTTTACCTGGGCACAGGCCACGCCAAGCTCAAGCATACAGCCGGGCAGCTTTGCCGGATATGAAAGCGACCAGACAACACATTATTCCATAGTTGACCGTCACGGAAATGCCGTATCCATTACAACCACCCTGAACGGTGGCTTTGGATCAAGAATATTTGTGAAAGGTGCAGGCTTTTTACTGAATAATGAGATGGACGATTTCAGCGCTAAACCGGGTGTGCCAAATATGTTCGGATTGGTAGGAGGGAAAGCTAACAGCATACAGCCCAATAAGCGCATGTTATCATCCATGACGCCAACCATCATTGAGAAAAATGATAAACTATACATGGTGGTTGGTACCCCCGGCGGCGCAACTATCATTACCTCGGTATTCCAGACCATACTGGATGTCGTGGAATTTAAACAGGATATGCAGCAGGCTGTTGCCTCAAAACGCTTCCATGAGCAATGGCTGCCTGATGTGGTTTATGTTGAGAAAGATGCACTCGATGACACTACCAAAACTATATTGGAACAAAAGGGGTATAAGCTGGTGCAGGAACCGCCAAGCGGCAGGGTTGATGCTATATTAGTAACACCGGACGGTTATGAAGGTGGCGCCGATCCACGTGGTGACGATACCAAACTGGGTTGGTAATACGGTATGTGACTCATAGTTAATAGTTCAGGGTAGTTTTTATCTCGAACTAATATTATACTTGCAATATATATCAACGCCAATGCCCTCTCATATCAAAC
>JBQCEA010000115.1:0-5644 GCA_051960695.1 Mucilaginibacter sp.
TAGCGTGCAAAGGTAACGATTTAATATCAGTAATTTACAAGTGTTGCACATCACTTTTTCTGGTTAAAAACTAATTGCGTCTTTCATACACATAGGCAGGTGTTGTAACGATGGTTTCCCGTTAAAAATAGAAAAACTTCCGTTATAATCCCACAACATTCCAGGTATATTCATCGTTTTTAAATTTTTCCTCACTGCCGTAATGTACCTGCAGCGGCTATCCAGGTCTGCATATTTGTTATATACGCCATATTCGCCGCATAATATAGGAACGTTATATTTTACCGACCAGTTTTTTACAATTTGCAATTTATCATGCACCGACTGTTCATTACCGTCTTTCGGATATAAATTATAATGGCTCTCGCCAGGTGTATTTCTGGCTTTTGGATTTATGGGCGGATATGTTGACGCGTTGTACGGAAAAGGGATACCTGTTGTGCCCGATTGGTCGCCAACCCATTCGGCACCCTGGTGGGTAAACAAAAAAGGTTCATAAAAATGGAAGGTGTAAATGATATTATTATCGGCAAAGGGTGTCATCCGGCTCATTTCATAAATACTATTGAAATTTGATGCACCCAATATCAAAGTGCGTTTTTTATCGATCTTACGCACCGCAGCTATCATTTCATTGGCTGCCTTTTTCCAATTATCAGGGTTCATATGAGGCGGCTCATTGTAGAGCTCAAAGAACAGATTATTGGCACTTTGACCAATACATTTATGCGAAATTAATCGCCATATATCAATAACTTTCTGTGTTTCAGCGTGATAGTTATTGTCATTTAAATTGCCTGAATGGAAACAAATTATTAGCTTGAACCCGTATAAATCACACAATTGTAAAACTCTGTCGATATGACGGAGTGCTTTTTTTAAGGAATCGCTGTTGGCTTGGAAATAAGTAAAGGCAACAGGGAGCCTTATGCTTTTAAATCCAAGCTGCTTTAGCAGTTTGAAATCAGAAGCTGTTATGCCTTTTTTGTTTAACATATTATTGTCCCATGTCTGTTCAAGCCATGAAACGCTTATGCCGTTATCAAGGCTCATGGCCCGTTTAAATGCTAATGAACGATCTGGCAATGGAGAAGGACTACTGTTAAACGAGCACAATGGCAACAAAACCAATGCTGTTACACAAAGGATGTTAGTAAACAAGGTTGAAAAGCGCAAAATTTTCACCTACTTTTTTTGTAATCCACTAAATTTAACGACCAGTTGAATCTTATTATAATTTAAGAAAACCCTGATGTTTGTTCAAATAGATAAAGACGAATTTTTAAAGGAAGTTTCAAAAAAAGCATGGTATCAGACAAATAACATAATCTGGACAATTATTTTCCTTTACTGGCTATTCAGCGGTGTTGATTTTATCTATGCCAAAGACATATGGATGCAGTTTTTCATTGTACGCATCATTATTGTTCTTGTTTTATACATCCTGTTTACTTTTCTGGAGGCTAAAAAATACGATTATCGTATACTGCTCCATGCCGCGTTTTTCTTACTCTCGGCAACGTCGGCACTGTTGTGTACGCTCGTTAATCCGCAGGAATTGATCATCTATTTCCTTTTGTATTCGGTTATTGTGCTGTTTTTCAACCTGCAGGTGGTTTGGGAGCCAATCAATTCAGTGATCCAGATGTTCATTTCGCTGTTGCTGCTTACATTGTTCTTTAACCTCTTCTGCGATTACAGCATTGATATTTTTATCAATAACGGCGGTCAGTATTTCTTTATCATCACGCTTATTTCGTGCCTGGTGCCTAATGCCCGTCACAAAGTAATGCTGCGCGAAGTGCACTCGCAGATCGTGATCGAAAAATCAAATGAGCAATTAAAAGCGCAGAACCGTGACATCAGCGAAAAGAACCATATCATCGACATGCAGTATGAACGGCTGCGCAAACTGGATGAGCAAAAGAACAGCTTCATCAATATTGCCGGGCATGATCTGAAGAACCTGGTTGGCTCCATCATCATGAGTAATAATATGATCAAAGAGGAGGAACAACGCCTTTCCGGCGATCAGAAAGAATTTGTAGGATATATCGGAGAATCAGCAGAAAAAATACAATACATGCTGAGCAAGCTGATGGATGTACGTGAGATAGAATCGCCCGAGATCCGGTTCAACATGGAAATATTCGATATTAATGCCGAGGTTCAGCATGTTCTCAGAGGGTTGATAGAAACCGCACAAATGAAAAATATCTCCCTTGTAGATAATATCCTGAAATTGCCGCTTAACGTGAAACTCGACAGGGTATTTACAGGGCAGATATTCCAGAACCTGTTATCCAACATCATTAAGTTTTCGCAAACCAACAATACTATCAGCGTTGTAACCAGCCTTCAACGCCAGCGATTCGTTTTTGAGATCATTGACGAGGGAATAGCCATTGGTGAAGAAGAACTGGATATGATGTTCAATAAATTAAAGACATTGAATGATGCCTCAGGCAATATTGAAAGCCGCCTGGGGCTTGGCCTTTCTATCGCTAAATTAATGACCCAGGAAATGGGCGGCGAATTAACCTATCGCAGCGATGAGAATGGCAATTATTTTAGAGTAGAATTTAACGTTATCAATTAATACCGCAACCGATGAACAAATTTTTAAGCCTTTTAGCGCTTGCATTACTCCTTACCACCACATCAATAGCGCAAAGCGTTGTATCGTTTAAAGCAATGGGGCATGATGATGAACCCATTTACGGCATGATCGGCGCCAGCTCTTTTTATTTAAAGATCAGTCCATTGGTTGAAATGAAGGGCAGCAAGCTGGTATTATATATCGAACCGTCGCAGGCCTTAATAAAGGATCACTCATTTGTTAACGTGGTAATTAATGAAAGACCTGCATATAGCGCCCGTTTGACACAGGATTCGGTAGAGAAGATCACCGTTAACCTTACACCTGAAGATCTTTCACCTGATAAATTCCTGAAAGTACAGATCAAAACCCTACTTACCGTTTCTGACGATAAGTGTAAAGACCTGGATAACCCTGCTATGTGGGTAAAAGTGAAGGATTACTCATACCTGTCGCTGGTTAAAACAACCGGCAACTTCTTTAGCAATGTGAATATCAGTAACTGCTTTGAGTCTAAACGGGCCATTGTATATCCTGATAATCCCTCGTTGCACGATCTGAAAGCCGTTGCATGGGCGTATTCAAGATTAAAGAAAGCCCTTAACCGGGATATTAAGGTTTATACTTACAGCGCCCTGCCTGATAGCATCAAGAACTATATTATGGTAGGTAACATGGCAAGTCTTCCTGCTGATAAAAAGGCAATGATAAACGTAACGCCTCAGAACAACCAGGGCTTGTTATTTCTGAAAAAAGCATTGGTTTCATACCAGGATTCGACAAAGACCAAAGGGGCGCCTATACCGGGAGAGATATTGTTTGTTACCGGCGGTAATGATGTGGGCTACGAAAAAACCATTACCACCTTGGGTAATATGAACATCTTGAATTCGTCTTTCGGCGAATACCTATTGATCGATAATGCCCAGAATAACTTCTTTAAAAGTGTAGAGGAAAACCGTTCAAGATTGACTTTAAGGCAGATCGGCGGGGCACCCAACTTTATGTCGGGTATCGGTTCGTTAACGAACATATACAGCTTTAAGAACAGCGATTTCAGCTTTACACCTAAGGAAGTTGAGCTAAGGTTTGTGGGTAATTACAGCAGCTTAAGCCCTGGCGACCGCGGTTATTTCAATATTTACCTAAACGGTATGCTTATCAGTAGTGAAAGGCTGGATGCATCTGGCAAGCTGAATACATCGGTAACTATTAACCGTTACCAGCACCACAAATACAATACTGTTGAAGCTGAGTTCAGGATATATCCAAGCAGTGGTAACTGTATCAATTCGTTCACTAACTTCTTTGCTGAGATCGATGTCGACAAATCATACCTGGAATCAAAGAACCCGTTCATCACCAACGACCTGAGCTTTTACCAGTATCCTGAAGCGTTCAATACCGGTACTACCCGTATTGTGATCACCAAGGAGTACTCAAAGTTTGCTGCAGCTGCAATGGGTGAGATCATCTATGAGCTAAACAACAACATTAATGCTAATAACTTCCCTGAATTTGTTTATTCGGATTCGGTAACACCTGCCGACCTGAAGAAATACAATATCGTAGCGCTGTTGTCGCAGGCTGATCCGCTGATGGATAATTTCCCGGATGCGCCTATCAAGTTCAACCAGAAATTCAGGCTGTATAATAACGAGAATAATAAAATAGTTTATTCGCTGTCTGATTCGGTGTCAAATGGCTTGGCACAGATATTCTATGGGCGGAGCAATAACGCCGTGCTGGTACTGACGGCTACCGGTAATGACAAAGCTGATGCATTTACGGCAGCTTCGAAATCTATTACCGAGCAGCTCTCTACCCTGACCAGCAACATGTGTATCTCTGACGTTAATGGAAATAAATATTTGTTCAACATCAATAAATCAAGCGAGAACGTTGACTATTTCGATACCAAGAGCGCCCTTACACGCTTCTGGGAAACATACAACCTATACATCCTGCTGGGTATATTGATGCTGATCCTGATGTCGTTCCTGTATGTACGTTCGAGGGTGCAGAAATCGCAGGAACTGTTTAATGATTAAGGAGGGGAGCCTCATCCTAACCCTTCTCCAATTGGAGAAGGGCTTTATTATAATGTATAAATTTAAGCAGACCAAGTCCTCTCCTTTGGAGAGGATTTAGGTGAGGCCTGAAAGACTAATAATACAAATGAGTATATCTGTTCCTGAACTTTTGGTGAAGGATGGTTTTATAACCTCGCGTGACAGGAAAAAGATTGAAAATTTTTCTCAGGAAGCCGATTTGTCATTCCTCAAGGTGGCTTTGAGCTACGGTTATATTTCGCGCAAAAACTACCAGCGCTCTATGCTGAATGCCGGCTATGAGTTTAAACCCATCCGGAATTTAACTTTCGACAGAAAAGTACTGAAGCAGGTCGACCTGCCTTTTGCCAACTCGCACCTGGCTATTCCGCTTTATATCAAAGACCATAAGGTAGTAACCGTAATGGCCGACCCTACCGATACGCTCTTTATCGATTTTATTAAGCTCACTTATAACCTCGAACCCGAGATCATTGTTGCTGATGACCTCGAGATTGTTTGGCTGGCACATAAGTTACTCGGTGAGCCGTATGTTAAATCGTCGGTATTTGAACTTGTAAACCATGATCCTTCCAGTTCGGCGCTGGTTACGTTTTCTACCGCTCAGCTGGTGTCGTTCTTCCTGTTTATCGGGTTGCTGGCTGCGGGTATGATATTGAACTTTAAAAACGTCACTATCACCCTCAACGTAAGCATGAGTATATTCTTCCTGGTGGCAATCGTGTTTAAGCTGTTCCTGTCGCTGGTGGGTTCACGGTTTGAATTGTACCAGGCTGTAACCAAGCAAGAGTTAAAACAAGTAGTTGATAATGAACTTCCCATCTATACCATCCTGTTACCGGTTTACAAGGAAGATAAGCTGATCAAAAAGCTTATCTGGAACCTGCAAGCCATTGACTATCCCCGTGAAAAGCTCGACGTAAAGCTGCTGATAGAGGAAGATGATGATAAAACGCTGAATGCTGTCCGCAAC
>JBQCEA010000116.1:0-7003 GCA_051960695.1 Mucilaginibacter sp.
GTTATGAAACTCCTTTTATCCTATCTCAAAGAATACCCGGGCATTGTTGTTTTTGCGCTGTTTCTTGCGGCCATGAACATAGGCTTTTCGCTCATCGATCCATACATTTCAGGGCGCATCCTGGATAAGATCATTAATCAAAGCGATAAGCTCGCATTAAGTAAATATCTTTCCGGCGCATTGACACTGGTTGGTGCAGCCATCGGTGTAGCGATGGTATCGCGTATTGCCAAAAATTTCCAGGATTATTTTACCAATATTATAACGCTGAAAGTTGGCGCGAAAATGTACGCTGACGGATTAAAGCATTCGCTTGAGCTGCCGTACCAGGTTTTTGAAGATCAGCGCAGTGGCGAGACACTTGGCATTTTGCAAAAAGTACGGTTAGATACACAGGCTTTTATAACCGCATTTATAGGTATCCTGTTCGTCAGCATAACAGGCATGAGCTTCGTTATCATTTATTCATTAACGATCAGCTACAAAGTCACTTTGGTTTACCTGGGGGCAATACCGATCATCGGATTTGTAAGCTCGGCGTTAAGCCGCAGGATAAAGAAGGTTCAGAAAGCCATTCTCGGCGAAACTACGGCTTTAGCTGGCTCAACAACAGAATCATTAAGGAATATAGAGCTCGTCAAGAGCCTGGGTCTGGTTAAGCAGGAAGAAAAGCATTTAAATGATGCTAATTACAAAATTTTAGGCCTGGAACTGAAAAAGGTAAAATATGTGCGGAGTATGAGCTTTGTACAAGGCACTACAGTGAACTTTATCAGGAGTGTAATGGTAGTGATCTTGCTGCTGCTTATTCATGATAAAACTATTACTGCCGGACAATATCTTAGCTTGTTGTTTTATTCTTTCTTTTTATTCAACCCGTTGCAGGAGTTGGGTAATGTCATAGTTTCATGGCGAGAGGCAGAAGTATCACTCGCCAATTTCAAGCGTATCTTAAGTACTCCTATTGAAGTTAAACCGGAGAGACCTGTTAATCTTAAAGGTATTGATACACTGGCGTTTGAAAATGTTAGTTTCAAACATCTTACTGCAAACCGCAATGCTTTAAATAATATCAGTTTTGAAGTTAATACAGGTGAGACCGTAGCTTTTGTTGGCCCATCAGGCTCTGGTAAAACAACATTGGTTAAGTTGCTGGTTGGCCTTTACCAACCATTGGAAGGACAGATATTATATAACAATATTCCTGGTAAAGACATCGATCTGGATGAATTGCGCGAGCGTGTAGGCTTTGTTACACAGGATACACAACTGTTTTCCGGTTCCATACGCGAGAATTTGCTTTTCGTTCGGCCTGATGCCACCGACGAAGAATGTATGAACGCCCTGCAAAGGGCGGCATGCCAAACTTTATTGGCACGCGCGCCACAGGGTTTGGATACGGTAATAGGTGAGGGTGGTGTGAAAGTTTCGGGTGGTGAGAAGCAGCGGTTATCCATCGCACGCGCTTTACTGCGCAAACCCGACCTGCTGGTATTTGATGAAGCTACTTCATCCCTTGATTCAATTACCGAAGAGGAGATCACTGAAACCATACGCGATGTATCTGTGTTAAAAGATCATATCACAATTCTGATAGCGCACCGTTTGTCAACAATTATGCATGCAGACACGATCTATGTGCTGGAAAAGGGCAAAATTGTTGAGTCGGGTAAACACCTTGACCTTATCCTGCAAAAAGGTTTATACTATGCCATGTGGCGGCAACAGATCGGTGAGAAGGATACCGTTGATGTAACTGAATAATTACCCCTTGTAAGATAACAAATAGCTTTAAAGCGAAACTAAATGCCTTTTACAAGGGTATAAATGAATGGGATTTTAGGCATTTATAAAAATACTATAACATGTACCTGATAACATCTGCCGTTGGCGGTACTTTAGGTTTGATAGGATTGATCATTTGGGCTTTATTAAGCCTTTATACGCTTATCAATATCCTCAGAACACATAAGGTTAATGAGGGGTCTAAGATATTGTGGGTGGTTGTGATTATCGTGATCCCGATAGTAGGCTCCATATCCTACCTTTTCTGGCGAAGCGTGAAAACGCTTTAAGCAGTACTCGGCTCTACCTCAACCGTATGTATGTCCTCTACTGAAAGCGGCAGGAAGCTTTTCGTCTTGAAGTAAGTAAAGATCACCACCAGCATCGTAATAGTTCCTCCGAAAAGTACAGCCGGAACAGTGCCCAGCAATTGAGCAGCCACACCTGATTCAAAATCGCCTATCTCATTTGATGAACCGATAAACATTGAATTTACTGCGGAAACTCGCCCGCGCATATGTTCAGGAGTTAATAATTGTACTAAGGTTCCGCGAATGATCACGCTTATACTGTCAAATGCGCCTTGTCCGAACAGGAATATCAGCGTTAGTAAAAAAGTTCTTGATAAACCAAAGCCTATAATACACAAGCCAAAACCGGTTACTGCTATCAGCAGGTTCCGCCAGGGTTTGTTTAACGGCGAATAACGAACCATGACGATCATGGTGATAGCCGCACCTAATGATGAGGCCATGCGCATGATACCCAAACCCTCCGAACCCACGTGCAGGATATCCAGCGCATAAACCGGAAGCAATGCTACTACGCCACCAAAGAAAACCGAAAACAGGTCAAGCGTCATGGCGCTTACCATCATCTTAGTTTTGAAAACAAACTGCAAACCCTCCCGCAAACTGCTCCAGATATTTTCTTTTGGAATAAATACTGCGGGATATTCCCTGAGCATATAAACCAATACTAATGATATAAGCAAAAATACAATGATCACAATAAAGCAGGCGCTGATGCCGCCGGCAAATGCATATACAAATCCGCCCGCAAAAGGCCCAAGGATAGATGCTATCTGCCAGCATTGGGAGCTCCAGGTGGCTCCGTTCGGATAGATCTCACGTGGAATACTATTGGTATATATGGTAAAT
This sequence comes from Mucilaginibacter sp., assembly GCA_051960695.1. Lineage (GTDB taxonomy): Bacteria > Bacteroidota > Bacteroidia > Sphingobacteriales > Sphingobacteriaceae > Mucilaginibacter. Next base: position 2,946 of record JBQCEA010000116.1, read on the forward strand.
ACTGTCGGCCCGAAAAACGCACGTGCAATACCGTTGCAAAATATCATCGCATACAGTATACGCACTATCCAGGAGGCGTGAATATGGCCGCTCATGCTTTTAAGCGTTACGAGGTACATTACTATAGAGGAAAGAACCACACCAACAAATATGATCAGCAGCATCTTCCGCTTTTCGTACTTGTCGGCGATGTAGCCGCCATACAGTGCAAGGCCTACAGCGGGTATGGCTTCACTCAAACCAATCCAGGCGAGAGCCATTTTGCTGTGCGTAAGCTCGTAAATGTAGAACCCGAGCACCGTGGTTTGCATCTGGTAGGCGAAGGTGAAAAAGAAACGCATACCCAAATAAGAGCGAAAGTCTTTGTAGCGCAGGGCTGCAAACGAATCTTTCTTATTGGGCTGACTATTACCTTCGTCGGACACTATTATTTATGGATATTGATGCACTGCAATTTACAATTTGTATCGTATTGCTGCCATTCGTTTTAAAATTTATTGCAAACCATGCTGATCTATCAAATAGATCAATGAAGCCATCGATGCTGCACCTAATTCCAGTTCGCGCTTATTTACATTTTTAAACACATCATTGGGTGTATGGTGTACATCAAAATAGCGCTGTGAATCAGGCAGGTAACCGATCAATACTACACCCGGCGTTTTATCGCTCAGCGGCCCAATGTCGCTGCCGCCGCCACCTGCTATCAGGCGGCCAGATCCGTAAGGATCAAAAAGATTTCTCCATGTATCCAGACCTTTTAATTGGCTGCCCGAAAGACCTGTAAACCCAAATCCGCGAGGAGTAAAGCCGCCAAGGTCCGACTCTATTGCTGCGATATGTTCTTCTTTATTTTGGGCGGCGAGCTCGGCATATTTAAGACCACCTTTATCGCCATTCTCCTCGTTCATGAAGAATACCGCACGTATGGTATTTTTAGGATGATAGCCTAATACTTTTAATAACCTTACCGCTTCCAAAGCGCCCATTACACCTGTGCCATCATCATGAGCGCCTTCTGCCAGGTCCCATGAGTCGAGGTGCCCGCCTACAGTAATAAACTTATTTGGATTTTCAGTGCCTTTCAATTCACCCACCACATTATAAGAAAGCACGTCGGGCAGTGTCTGACAATTTTGCTTGAAATAGAATTTTATTCCCTTTTTCTCCTTTAATAAACCGCTCAATTGATTTGCAGCTTTAGTGGATATTGCCGCTGCCGGAATGTTTTTACCATCCTTTACAACCCTTGTAGAGCCTGTATGCGGATAATTGTCCAGGCTGCCGGTCAGCGAGCGTACGATAACCCCAACGGCGCCATATTTAGCTGCCTCTGCAGGCCCCATATTGCGCTGGTCGCCTGCTGTGCCGTAGGCACGAAGGGTTTCGATAAAGCGTTCATCAAACGGGCGGTTAAAGAAAACGATCTTGCCTTTGATACCGCTTTCGCCCAATGAATCCAATTGTTGCAGGCTATGAAGTTCGATCACATCAGCGGTTAAACCCTCCTTAGGTGTAGCGACTGACATACCCAATGCGCAAATGGCAACCGGTATCCTGTTTTTGCCATCAATAATAAAGCCTTGTTCTTTTGCACCGCGTACCCAATGCGGCACCATCACTTCCTGTAAAAAAACATGATCGAAACCATAGCTTTCCATCAGCTTTTTACTCCATTCAACCGCCTTTTGTGCATTTTGAGAGCCGCTTAACCTGCCACCGATGTTTTTGCACAAGTAATGCAAGTTGCCGTAGCATTGCCCGTTAACTAATTCCTCGTCGTATATTTTGCGGATCATTAATGAATCCTGCGCATAAAGGGTGGACATCGCGGATAAGAGCAGCGACAGAAAAGTAAGTTTCAGTTTCATATATGAGAAGTGGTTGCTTACAGCAAATGTAATATTTTGCAGTAAATTGACTTATCAGGATATTTTATCCCAGGTCAAACCCGCGTTTTTTGCCTGGAAAGCTAAATGTAGTATTTGATTTTCGGGATGAGAAAGCTGCGGATCGCGGGCAAAGATATCTTCCACACATTTACGCGCCTGTATTAGCAGTTGCTGGTCGGCCACCAGGTCGGCTACTTTCAGATCGTTCACGCCGCTTTGCTGTGTACCTTCAATATTACCCGGGCCACGCAATTGCAGGTCGATCTCTGATATCTCAAAGCCATTATTGGTTTTTACCATTGTGTCAAGCCTGATCTTACCATCATAACTTAGCTTATGCGAACTCATGAGGATACAATAAGATTGCTCGGCGCCACGGCCAACGCGGCCACGTAGCTGGTGTAATTGTGACAGACCGAAACGCTCCGCATTCTCAATGATCATAACCGAGGCGTTCGGAATGTTTACACCAACTTCGATCACTGTAGTTGCCACCATGATCTGCGTTTCATGCTTCACAAAGCGCTGCATCTCAAAATCCTTATCCTTTGCCGGCATTTTGCCATGTACAATGCTGATCTGATAATCGGGCATCGGGAACTCACGCCGCATAATCTCAATGCCATGTTCGAGATTTTTAAGGTCGAGTTTTTCGCTTTCCTGTATCAAAGGATAAACCACGTAGATCTGCCTTCCTTTGGCTATTTCATCCTTCATGAAGCCGAACATCCGCAGGCGCTGATTCTCAAAAAAGTGAACAGTTTGAATAGGTTTTCTCCCTGCAGGCAGCTCATCTATTACTGACACATCTAAGTCACCATAAAGCGTCATGGCCAGGGTTCGGGGGATAGGTGTTGCAGTCATTACTAAAATATGCGGCGGAATATTGTTTTTGCGCCATAGCCTTGCCCGTTGCTCTACACCAAAACGATGCTGTTCGTCAATTACCACAAAGCCTAAGTTTTTGAACTGCACCTTATCTTCGATCAGCGCATGTGTGCCGATCAATATTTTCAACTCGCCGTTTTCCAATTTTTCATGCAGTACTTTGCGGTCCCTTTTAGGTGTAGAACCGGTAAGTAAAGCTACTTCGATAAAGCCATCGCCCACCAAACCTTTAATGGTCTGATAATGCTGATTGGCCAATATTTCGGTGGGTGCCATCATGCACACCTGGAAACCGTTGTCAATAGCTATCAGCATGCTCATCAGGGCTACAACGGTTTTGCCACTGCCAACATCGCCCTGCAGCAAACGGTTCATCTGTATGCCGCGTTGCGTATCCAGCCGTATCTCTTTCAGTACTTTCTTTTGCGATTTGGTAAGTTCGAATGGTAGCTTATGATGGTAGAAAGTATTAAAATATTCGCCGACATTGCCAAAGATCTGCCCCTGGAATTTCTGCGTTCTCAGCAGCTTGCTTTTAAGCAGCTTCAGCTGGATCATGAACAGTTCTTCGAACTTTAAGCGGTGCTGTGCTTCATTCAGTTTAACTGCATCATCCGGAAAATGCATATTGCGATAAGCATCGGCCCGACCCATCAGTTTAAATTGATTGAGTATATAAAGCGGTAAGTTTTCGGGTATATCAGCCGCATGTTGTTCTAATAATGCTGCAGTTAGCTTTTGTATGCCTTTACTGTCTAACGAGAACGGTTTAAGTTTTTCTGTTGAACTATAAGCAGGCTGCAAGGTAAGGTTACCTTTTTGTTTAAGTGCAGCAGGATTATACTGCTCCATTTCAGGATGCGCCATTTGAGGCTTCCCGTTAAATTCGCCGGGTTTGCCAAAAAGCACGTACACTTTGCCAACGGTAAGGTATTTTTCTACCCATTTGATACTTTGAAACCAAACAAGTTCCATAGTGCCGGTATCATCTTTTGCCTGGGCTACCAGGCGCCGGGTACGTTTCTCTCCAATAATTTCCTTGTGCGTAATACGGGCAAGCACCTGTACATACGGCAAGTTCGGGTCTATATCACGTACTTTATAAAAGCGTGTGCGGTCGATATGTTTATATGGGAAATGGCGCAGCAGGTCATCGCAGGTAGATATCCCAAGCTCCTTTTTCAGTGCATCGGCACGTAAGACGCCAACACCCTTTAAGTATACTATCGGAGTTTGGAATATTTGCGGATTCAATTGATGACCTTCAGGATTTTATTG
>JBQCEA010000117.1:0-6982 GCA_051960695.1 Mucilaginibacter sp.
TTGATATCTTTTTGTTCGATAGTAGCAGGTGTGAACGTACCATCATTTTTTACATATGCACCGGCAAAACTTATGTTGGTTTTTTCAGTAACAGAAGGTGCACTCAACCGCATTATTTTAATATTAGAGGCCTTATTACTCAATTTTATTGCAAAAGAAATATCCGTTTTCTCCTCCCGGTTGATGAGTGTTATGGAATATGAATGATCAGTTTTTGAACAAGCATAAGCAGTGCAATTGTAATTGGTGTTAGTTGTTGCAGGAATCACCGAACCATCAGCGCTGCCATATTTAAAGGCAAGCATGGCATAATATAAAGCATGTGCGGTATATATGCCATTGATATTAACTATCGGCGAATAGACCAATCCATCGCCTCCATGGAAATTTATTCCCTGGCCCTGGTTTTGAGCGATGTTCCACATTAGATCTAATCCCCATAAAGTAGCAGAGAATGTATCACTGGTGCCGGCTTTCCCGCCGCCGTAAATACTATTACATTCTGTGATTCTGAAGGGCAAACCCGATTGGGATGCAGCACTTGATATCGTTTGCAAATAACCGGTTACACCCCAATCTTTTTGCAGGATGGTCTGATAGTTTATACCCGGGTCAGATGCAGGTCCGTCAACATAAAAATGTGCATCTATCAGGTTAACATCTTTGCCATAATTTGAAGCAAAGTTTATTACCCAATTTGTATTTCCCTCGGCGTCCGGACCTGCAAAGGGGGCATTAGGCACAGTTTTTCTTACGACCTCATATTGCGACTGCCAATCGGTTTCATAATCAGCTATACCATAAGTCGGAAGTCTTAAACCATATTTATGATAAATGTCAGGCTCATTGCCATTTTGCAGGTCATACAGATTTGAGCCGAGCGTATTGTACACGTAAGCAGACTCACCTGCAGCTGTTTTCGGATCATTTGCACCCATATTTAAACCAAATATCACCGGCCAGCCTAATGCTTTTGAAAAAGCAGCTAAACGATCTATATCCGTTGTCGTTAATGAGTCAGTTCCGGTACCTGACCTGCGGGCTTGTCCGGTCCAGAAGGTTTCGTCGCTGCTGTCGCCGCCAATACGTATAATACCATTTCCAAGTGTTTTTAACAGCTGGATCAGTGTGGTATTGTTCGCGTTTAAGTAATCGGGATTTTGAGCAAGCAATTGCGTTTCAAAGCTTAATCCTTCAAATGCAGGAGAAATTGGGCTCCCGGTTTGGGTCTGATCTACATTAACAGTAACGGTCGCACCGGGATTTGCCGGCGGTGCTTGTGGATGTTCCTTCCGGCACGCAAAAAGACCAAGAAGCAGTAACAAGGTAAGGTATTTTTTCATGTGATATAAACAGTATTACGCAGCTAACCATTAGTTTGTAACACCCGCTTTAAAAGCCACATGATTTTTTTGGTACAATGTGATAAGGTTGTCCCGGCAAAATATCATTCGTGTTCGGCAAAGGTTAGTACGTAATTATTGTTGTCTAAGATAGAAAATTCCGTTGCACCATAGAAAGTTTTTTCAAGACCTGATAATACCTTCACCTTATCCTTTATTGATTCATAGAATTCGCGGATGTTTTTCATGTTAATGTAAAGCAAGAGCGACCCTCCGTCCCGGCGACTGACCTCGGGTAATGTGTCTTCCAGGCTGGCATACGTCTGGAACATTACTGTAACACTGCCGTTAACCATCATTACCCATACCAATTCGTCGCCCTGTTCAGGTACCGACATGGTAATGTTAAAACCCAGCATGGTATAGAATGCTACTGTTTCCTGTATGTTGTTTGTGAAAATGTTGGGGGCTAAGCTTTCCATAAAAATCTGACTAAAAAGTAAAAACTTAATTTTGCTGAACGGATATAAATATAAAGAATTAAATTCGTGAAAACTAATTTTTTTAGCATTTTTATTGCGCATTTTTAATTCGATAATTCAGTAAATCAGTAATTCAATAATTGATCTCCTATGGGAAAGTTAGAAGATGATTTCAATGCCTACCGCACACGTATGAACGACAGGATCATGGAGTCGGCCAATACCCATATTAAACGATTTTTTGCGCTGGATACAACCACTTATGCCGAGGGCGCTTTGGATGTGAAGACTAAGGAAATGCTTGGGCTGGTAGCCTCGATGGTTCTGCGCTGTGACGACTGCATTAAATACCACCTAGGTAAGTGCCACGAGGCCGGTGTAAACCACGATGAGATGAACGAGGTGTTCATGATCGCTAACCTGGTAGGCGGCTCGATAGTTATTCCGCACTATCGTCGCGCAGTAGAGTATTGGGATGAACTTAATGATAAGTAATCCATAATGTCATTTCGAACGAGAAATCTTAGACGATTTGCATTTGTATAAGATTTCTCTTGCTTTCGGCAATTCGAAATGGCATGGTAATAAATAAAAATCATACTATATGTCAACCGAAATCAAACGCTGCTCCTGGCCGGGCAATGACCCGCTTTATATGGATTATCACGATAACGAATGGGGCAAGGAAGTACACGATGATAAAAAACTGTTTGAGTTTTTGATACTCGAATCGGCCCAGGCAGGATTAAGCTGGATCACCATTCTGCGCAGGCGCGAAGGTTACGGCAAAGCCTTTGCCGGGTTTGACGTGCAAAAGGTAGCCAAATTCACTGAAAAGGATGTTGAACGATTGATGCAGGATACTGGTATTATCCGGAACAGGGCAAAGATCGAATCGGCGATTAATAACGCACAGAAATTTATCGAAGTGCAAAAGGAATTCGGCTCGTTCGATAAATATATGTACAGCTTTATGCCCGATGGAAAGCCGATCATCAATCATACCACCCATATCCCGGCAAGTACGCCGATATCTGATGCGATAAGCAAGGACATGAAAAAGCGCGGCTTTAAGTTCTTCGGTACCACAATTTGTTATGCCCACATGCAGGCTACCGGAATGGTGAACGATCATTTGCCCGATTGTAGTTTTAAATGATTCCACCGATTGGATTTGGGGATTGCACCGATTAATGTAATTTTGAATTCATCGGGATCGGTGGGATCGTTCTATAATCGGTGTAATCAAAAAATATGAAAAAACTCTTTCTTTTAGATGGCATGGCCCTTATTTACCGGGCTCATTTTGCGTTAAGTAAGGCTCCGCGTTTCACTTCCGGCGGATTAAATACTTCGGCAATGCTTGGCTTTACCAATACGTTGCTGGATGTATTAAAGAAAGAGCGGCCTACACACATGGCCGTGGTTTTTGACACCGATGCCCCTACAGAACGCCACACTGAATTCGAAGCATACAAAGCTCAGCGTCAGGCCATGCCGGAAGATTTGTCTGCTGCTATTCCTTATATCTATAAGATCGTTTTGGGGTTCAATATCCCGCTTATCACTTCCGATGGTTATGAGGCCGATGACATTATCGGCACATTGGCCAAAAAAGCCGAGGAAAAAGGTTACCAGGTATATTGCATGACACCGGATAAGGATTTCGCACAGTTGGTTTCCGACAATATCAAACTATATAAACCGGGACGCCAGGGGAATGAGGTGGAAATAATGGGTGTAAAGGAAGTGCTGGAAAAATGGGAAGTCAGCGATCCGCTGCAGGTGATCGATATATTAGGTCTCTGGGGCGATTCAGTGGATAATATTCCCGGGATTCCGGGCGTGGGCGAGAAAACTGCCAAGCAGCTGATCAAACAATATGGTTCCGTAGAAAATATCATTGCCAACAGTCATGAGCTGAAAGGCAAACTGCAGGAAAATGTACGCACCTATGCCGAGCAAGGATTGCTGTCAAAAAGGTTAGCTACCATCAACCTGAATGCACCGGTAGAACTGGATGAAGCCGGACTGGAAATTTGTGCGCCAAGCAAGGACCTGCTTGAACCGCTCTTTGCCGAACTCGAATTCCGCACTTTAGGTAAACGTGTTTTCGGCGATGATTTCAGTATTACGGAAACTAAAGCTGTAGGTATCCAAACCGACCTGTTCGGCAATGCTGTAGCAACCGGTCGTACAACGCTTACAGTTGATGTACAGGATATTGCTGAGCCGGAGGGTCAGCCTGAACCCGGCAAGAATATCAATAATGTTCCGCATGAATACATCCTGGCTGATACCAAAGAAAAACGTGATGAGCTGATAGCCGAGCTTAAGCAGCATAAGACCATTTGCTTTGACACCGAAACTACCGGCACCGACGCTAATTGCTGCGAACTGGTGGGCTTATCGTTTGCAGTTAAGCATCATCATGGCTGGTATGTGCCCATTCCTGCCGACCAGGAAGAGGCAAAGACAATAGTGGCAGAGTTTAAACCCGTGCTGGAAGATGAGCATATCAGCAAGATCGGGCAAAACATCAAGTTTGATGTGCTGATGCTGAAATGGTATGGTTTGCAGGTGAAAGGATCATTATTTGATACCATGCTGGCGCATTACGTGCTCGACCCTGACACACGTCACAATATGGATGTGATGTCGGAAAATTACTTAGGCTATAAGCCGGTTTCCATTACAGAGCTTATCGGCGCAAAGGGTAAAGCCCAGGGCAGTATGCGTGATGTGGAGATCGAAAAAATAAAGGATTATGCCGCCGAGGATGCTGATATTACCCTACAATTGCATGACGTTTTCAGACCAAAGGTGAAACAAGTTGAAGCTGAAAAGCTGATCAATGATATTGAATGCCCGCTGATCTACGTGCTGGCCGATATGGAATACGAAGGGGTGCGGATAGACCATAATACTCTGGCAGATTTTTCAAAAGAGCTGGAAGGCGACATTGCAAAACTGGAAAGAACAGTGCATGAGAAAGCCGGGGTGCGTTTCAATATCGCTTCGCCGAAACAATTGGGCGAAGTGCTGTTTGAAAAACTGATGCTCGATCCAAAGGCAAAAAAAACCAAAACCGGTCAGTATCAAACAGGTGAGGATGTGCTGCTTTCGCTTGCCGCCAAGAGCGATATTGTGAGAGATATACTCGATTACCGCCAGTTGCAAAAATTGAAATCAACCTATGTTGACGCTCTGCCGCAAATGGTGAATGCGAAAACCGGCCGGGTGCATACCTCTTACAACCAGGCGGTTGCTGCAACAGGTCGTTTAAGCTCAACTAACCCTAACCTGCAAAATATACCGATACGTACAGAACGCGGGCGAGAGGTGCGTAAGGCATTTATTCCCCGAGACGACAGTCATACTATTGTTTCGGCGGATTATTCACAGATAGAACTGCGCATTATCGCTGAAATTAGTAAGGATGCAAATATGCTGGATGCTTTTGCACAAAACCTGGACATCCATACCGCCACCGCTGCAAAGGTTTATGGCAAGCAATTGCATGAGGTAAGCAGCGACGAGCGCCGTAATGCCAAAGCGGTAAACTTTGGTATTATTTACGGGCAATCGGCATTTGGTTTATCCCAAAGCCTGGGTATACCGAGAAAAGAAGCTGCTGAGATCATTGAAAACTACTTTGCCCAGTATTCCGGTATCAAACAGTATATGAGCGATACCATGAATTTTGCCCGCGAGAACGGTTATGTGTGCACACTGATGGGCCGCAGGCGTTACCTGCGTGATATTAACTCGGCCAATGCTACTGTTCGCGGTTTTGCCGAGCGAAACGCTATTAATGCGCCGATACAGGGCTCAGCGGCAGATATGATCAAGATCGCTATGATCAATATTCACCGGGAACTAAAAACACAAAAACTGGACGCCCGTATGACCATGCAGGTGCATGATGAGTTGGTGTTTGACGTGCCTAACCACGAAATAGGCAAGGTAAAACCCATAATTGAAGAGGGGATGAAGAGCGCTATCAAAACTAATGTGCCCATATTGGTTGAGATCGGTACCGGCCTCAACTGGCTGGAGGCGCATTGAGGGTTAGTTGGATTGGTTGCAGTAGTTGTAAAGGTTGAAGTGGTTGGATTTAACCGGATTTTTAAACGTCTGGTTATCAAGCGTTCACGTATGTTCATGAGCGTTCATGCGGTGAACGTGAACACGTATGGCGCTAATATTCAGTATGGTTAATCATAGACAACTTATGGTCTAAAAATTGTAAATCATTACTAAAGCGGGAACACTAAACCGCTACAATTATCCCGAAATTTTAAGTTATTGCGCCTCAATCTATTATGAAATTCATAAAATCCATGTGATTACAAGCTCAATAAATAGCAATTTCTCAAAAAATTGATGAGATCGCTTATGATTTAAAAATCAGGTGCTCTTTTCTGCGAACAAATCATAAAAATTATTTTTTATAGAATTATAACACAAAGGCTTGTTTATTTCAACAATTCTTTGCTTAAATTGAACCGTTAATCATCTATAATGAAAGTTTACCATCTAAGTGCCGAATGTTACCCTGTGGCAAAAGTTGGCGGTTTGGCCGATGTTGTGGGCGCATTGCCTAAATATCAGAATCAGCTTGGCTTAGAGGCGCGCGTTGTGATGCCATTTTATGAGCGAAAGTTTGTGCAGGAGAACGAGTTCGAGATGGTATTTGATGCATCTTCATTGCTGGGCACAACGCGGTTTTATTTCGAGGTACTGAAAGAGAAAACCAATAAGCTGGGTTTTGAGCTGTACCTGATCAAGATACCGGGTTTATTAGACAGAGAGAATGTTTACAGTTACCCGGATGAGACCGAACAATTTGTTGCATTCCAGATCGCTTTCCTCGACTGGATCAATTGGTCGCACCAATCGCCGGATGTCATCCATTGTCACGACCATCATACAGGTTTAATTCCGTTTCTATTATATCATTCTAAACTATATCATCGCTTATCAGAAACACCTACGGTATTAACTATTCATAATGGACAGTATCATGGCGCATTCAGCTGGGGTAAGTTAGGTTTGTTGCCTGAGATAGATATGACCAAAACCGGACTATTGGATTGGAACGGGGGCATAAACCAATTAGCTGAGGGAGTTAAATGCGCCTGGAAATACACAGAA
>JBQCEA010000118.1:0-3391 GCA_051960695.1 Mucilaginibacter sp.
TATACATCAAAAGTGTATCGAGGGTTCGAATCCCTCCCTCTCCGCCAATTAATAATGCTGCCTGGTAAAACGAGGTGGCATTTTTAGCTTAATACGGGTTGAATTTATTTATAAGGCTCACCGCCAAGTTAAGTGTCCACACTTAACTTAAAATGTTTTCGAGTGTCGGCACTCGAAGTTGCTAATGGTTAAGCGAAGACGCTTAACCGGGCGGATATGCAGCAGGAACTGGTGCAGCCGTGTACTCGTGACTTTTTATACCTTTCAATTGCAATCGGTACCAAATAATAATTCGGAATCAGGGTGTTTCATAATTTAAGGTTCAGTAAGGCTAGCCTAGTTCCTATATTTAAACTAACGAGTTAAAGAAAACAACATGAAAAAACAAATAGTTGTCGTCTTACTAATTTCGGTTTTAGCTGTACTTTTCGTACGAGCTTGTATTATGCAAAAAGTTACGAGAATTAATGATGCCGGCGAAAATCAATTTGCCATTGATTCAGATACTTATTCGAGAACGGCACCGCACGACTATGCAGACTTGTTAAATGCCAACGACCAACTTAAAATTGACAGAACAGATCAAAGTAAACGCCGAAATCCTATAGTTGAATATTTTTATAAGAATAAATTCTATCTCCAGGTATATAAAATAGACACTTTGGGTAACGTGCCAATTGATAGAATTCTAAAAGAAAATTTTGTGTCAACAGAAGTTTCCTTTAACACCGATTACGTTCAATTTGAAAATAGTATTCCATTTATGATCAATTACAAATTGGAAGCTAAGCCGCGAAATATTTCGAATATATACTTTACAATTTTTGGATCGGACAGTAGAATTATAAAGAAAAATGGGAATGTGGCATATTATTATTCGAGATTTGAAAATTTTTCAATTAGCTACAATAAGGCGGGATCCAAAGATATTTATGGAAATTTGAAAGACAGTTTTGAAGGGAAAGCCATACCATGTGAAATCATGTTTTTAAAACGGAACGGGAATCTTTATTACATTTTGTTAGCAGCAACAGACGATAAATTAAATTTAGATGCGGATATGCTCAATAATTTAATCAAACGAACCCTTTAAACTTTACCTCCCTGCCAAGTTAAGTGTCCACACTTAACTTAAAAGTTTTCGAGTGTCGACACGAAATTGCTGACGGTTAAGCGAAGACGCTTAACCGGGCGGGGAATTTTTGTTGTTTTAATTGACTATTGATGTTCGATTATCGTTGCCATGAATATTGCTTTTTTGTTGTATTGAAGCATTTATGCCATCAGCAATTTTTTCTAATCTACTGGAATGAATAACCCCTGCTGCTATTAAGTTAGGACAGTACATGGCAAGAAAAATCAATATACCGAACACCGTAGAGCCTGATGTGACACCTACACCAATTGCGAGTAATGCGTAAACATAAAAGGCCCGGTAAATAAAAATTTTATAGGTTAAAATTATGTGGTCCCCTTTATCTTCAATTTTAAATTCGCCACCATCAATCGGTCTCAGTAAATGAAACTTTGACCTGTCAAATACGACATTAAAAGTTAATGTATTTTGTTTAATAACAATATCGGTAGCAGATTTTTTTTCAATATAATCGCTCACATATTTAAGGACAATCGGATAATCCTCCGCACGTAACGATTCTTTTAATTTGACTTTAAATTCAATTGTAAAGGGGAAAAGCATATTTTAAAACTTTTTAATTGAACGCTGTAACGTTTATCCACAAATATTGCAACGGTTCTTGCCATTCCGACAATGGAGAAGCCCCCAAGTTAAGTGCCCACACTTAACTTGAAAGTTTTCGAGTGCCAACACTCGAAATTGCTAATGGTTAAGTGAAGACGCTTAACCGGGCGGAGCTATAACTCCTCAACCATTGCATGTATTTTTTCCATAATTGAAAACGCATCATTAACTATTTTGGTTACATCGTCCTGTGAATACCAGATAGTATTTGTTGAGTTTCTATATTCAATTAGTCCGACTGAATCATGCTTATTTCCATCTATTGCGTCCTCGTCATTAAATATGTAGTGGGCAAAGTGATTTCTTTTGACAATCAGTTTTCTAATATCTTCAATCATGGCCTTATATTTCTTTTTATAATCAGGCTGTGAGTTGTTTTTCTTAAGGATAGCTTCAAAGGTTGTTCGCTTTCCGTCAAAGGTCATTCGATCCAAAAGAAGTTCCAGTATTTCAACTTGCTTTGTTTCATCTTTTGATAGATAATGGCATATATAATTTTCAATAGACTTTTCTAATGCACTCATTTGAGAGATTACAAGTCCTCTTTGCAATAAAGAATAATAGGTATGAAATTCTTCTTCGTCTTCAGTCATAACTGGTTAGGTTGTAAGTGAAGGTATTAAAACCATATTTAATAATAATAATAATTTTCACTCAACTGGCTCGAGAATGAGCGGCGGCGAGAATGTAAGAAGATTTCGTGCCTTGTCCCATCACACCAATATCAATTAACACTCCGATATTCATGCGGCGTTTGACCAACCTTTTGTTTAAACAAACGGGTGAAATGCTGAGGGTATTTAAAGCCCAATTCATAAGCGATCTCACTTACCGATTTATTGGGGTCAAAGATCTTTTCTTTAGCCAGGTCGATCACTTTTTTCTGGATATATTCATGTTCCGATCTTCCGGTTTCCTTTTTGATGAGTTCGCCAAAGTAGTTTGCGGAAAGGTGCAGTGCGTCTGCACAATAGGATACGCTTGGCAGGCCGGTATCTGGTAATTGAGCAGACTTGAAATAATCATTTAACAAGCTTTCAAACTTTTCCAGCACCCCTTTATGCGCATCCTCGCGGGTAATAAACTGGCGGTCGTAAAAGCGCATGCAATAATTCAGGAATAGTTCTATAGTGCTTACGATCAATTTCTTGCTATGCTTGTCAATGGCATGCTCCAGTTCGAAATGGATCTTATTAAAACTGTCCAGTACTATCTGCCGTTCTCGCTGCGAGAGGTGCAGTGCCTCGCTCACATTATAACTGAAAAAGCCATATTCATGAATGTGACGGCCCAGGGCGGTGCCTTTGATAAAGTCGGGATGGAACACCAGCGCATACCCCTGCGGCTGAAATTCTCCCTCATTACGCACACCGGCTACCTGGCCGGGCGCGAAGAAAACCAAAGTGCCTTCCTGGTAATCATAAGTATTGCGTCCATATTGCAGATCGCCGCAATTCACCTCCTTTAAAATGACCACATACAGCCCGAAATACATTTTATAATGCTGGCGGGGGGCAGCCTTTGAAAAGTCTACCACGCTCACCAGCGGGTGCAGCGTTTCCTCGTTATTAAAATCGTTATAGGCTTTAACCGTCTCGAACCTGATCAGCTGTTCCATGTCGTTTCTTT
>JBQCEA010000119.1:0-3414 GCA_051960695.1 Mucilaginibacter sp.
AGAGGCCGAGGAGGGCTGTACGGTCAATAAAACGATTCTTACCGGGTACGCCTGCCAGGTTTAGGCCATAAACTATCAGAATTGGCGTAAACTGGAAGTAACTTTCGGCCTTGGTACTAAATGTTGAATCGCTGCGCCTGATCTGGCCCTGGATGTAATAATCAAAGCGGCGAATGGGATGCACAGCAAATGACAACGCACCATAAGCGATCATAGCACTTGGCGGCACAAGGCTAAGCGGATTGCTGTGCAATTTTTTTACGGTATCAGGCGCCGTAAGAATATCCTTTTTTACTGTGTCAGCTATTTTCTTTTTAGCAGTATCAACAGCACTCTTTTGGGCATAGGCCCCGACGGTCAGGATATTAAATAAGAACAGAAATAAAACTAACTTTTTCAAAGGACAGCAGGGTATTAAAGTTATATACTATAAGTATTAAATACCCAAAGTTGTTTTGAAATATTTAATCTTATTTTAATGCGAGGTACACATGAATTTTGTAGAAAATCTGAATTTTTAATAGTCTAAGGGCATAAAAAGGCCCTCTACTGGGTTTTAAGCGGGTAGAGGGCCAAAGTATTTTTTAAATATTATGATAACAAAACGCCTTTTACTGTGTCAAGTATTTTAAATGCTTCCTGTGATCCAGGTGCCTCGGCATAAACACGAAGAACCGGCTCAGTACCTGATGGGCGTATCATTACCCAGCTCTCATCTTCAAAGAAATACTTGTAGCCATCCATATCTTCAACTTTTACAACTTTCAGGTCGCCAAACTTTTCGTATTTGCCGCCTTTGCAATTGCTGATGATCTGCTGCTTTTTGTCCTCGGTAACGTGCAGGTCGTACCTTTCAACGGCAAACTTTCCTACTACGTCATAGATCTCCTGGACAAGCTCACTCAATGAACGGCCTGATTTGGCGATAAATTCCCAAATGATCAAACCTATCCATATACCGTCGCGTTCAGGGATGTGGCCGGCTACTGCAATGCCGCCTGATTCTTCACCGCCTACCAGGAATGGCCTGCCAGAGTTAACGATCAGGTCGCAAATGTATTTAAAGCCGATCTTGGTAACAGTATTTTTCAATCCGTAAGCGTCGCAAAGTTTTTGGATCTTACTGGTACAGCTAAAGGTTGAATATACATCACCGCTCATGCCTTTTACTTTGTGCATATAATGGATAAGCAGCAACAGGATATGGTGCGAATCCACAAAATTGCCATCCTGGTCGTATAAGCCAATCCGGTCGGCATCACCATCTGTTACCAAACCTGATGCAATCTCGCCTTCAGATAATTTGATGATCTCTTCAAACTCCTTCAGGTTACGCTGGATAGGTTCCGGCGCCTGGCCTGCAAAACCTGGGTTATGGTCGCTGTGGATGCGGGTGATCTCGGGGAATAGTCGCTCCATCACATTCATGCCTGCACCGTACATGGCATCGTAGGCCCAGCCAAGCCCGCTGGTGCGGATAGCTTCCAGATCGAAGTTGTTTTCAACATGTGCTACATACATGTCTTCCAGGTTCACAAACTCGATCAAACCATCTTTTTGATAATCAGCAACTGATTTCAATTGCAGGTCAATGGTGTCAGGTATTTGCGATTCTACTTTTTCAATATCATCCGGTGTAGCCGGGCCACCGTAGCTGGCTTTGATCTTGTATCCATTATATGACGGCGGGTTATGACTCGCGGTAATGATTATGCCTGCCGAAGCATGTTTTCTGACCGTACCCAGCGAGATCATCGGGGTTGACACAAATGTGTTTTCTGCACGGTAAACCTTTACACCTTGTGAGGCAAGTACAGTTGCTGTCACATCAGCGAACATTGGGCCTGCGAAACGGGGGTCGCAACCGACAACTGCTGAGGGGTCCTTGAAACTTTGTTTAAGCCACAATGCAGTTGCATAGGCTACTCTTTTTACATTTTCAACGGTAAAGTCGTCTGCGATGATGGCCCGCCACCCGTCGGTGCCGAATTTTATTTTGATCATTGTAGGTATATGGTTGTTTAAAAATCCTATTTTTAGCGCCTCAAAATCTATACAAGAATATCAATCTTTTGGGTAAACAGAAACAAAAAATGAAAGTTTTAAAATTTGGCGGTACGTCGGTGGGTAGTCCTGAGCGGATGAAAAAACTGCTGGATATTATTGATCCTTCCGAAAGGCAAATTGTAGTGCTTTCTGCTGTATCG
This sequence comes from Mucilaginibacter sp., assembly GCA_051960695.1. Lineage (GTDB taxonomy): Bacteria > Bacteroidota > Bacteroidia > Sphingobacteriales > Sphingobacteriaceae > Mucilaginibacter. The sequence goes on from JBQCEA010000119.1 coordinate 2,208, forward strand.
GGAACCACCAATAGCCTAGTTGAAATTGGTCAGGCTTATCTTGCTGGAGATAAGACCAAAGCTGCTGATCTGATCAAAGCGTTGAAGGACAAATATGAGATTTTCATAAAGGAGTTGTTTGCAAAACCTGAATATCTGGAGCAGGGAAAAGAAGTGATCGATTACCACTTCGACCTGTTATCAAATCTGTCAAATGATCTTTTTACCAATATTGAAGAAAAGATCATTCTTGCCCAGGGCGAATTGATCTCGACCACATTATATCACGTCTATTTGAAAGAGATAGGAGTGCAATCGGTGTTATTACCGGCGCTCGATTTTATGAAGATTGATGAGGATAACGAACCAATAGTAGATTACATAACCGAACATATCACCCCATTGCTGGATAAAAATCCAACAAATAACTTATTCATCACACAAGGTTATATCTGTCGTAATTCATTTGGCGAGATTGATAACCTGCGCCGCGGCGGAAGTGATTATACTGCATCATTGATTGGTGCAGCTATTCGTAGCGAAGAGGTACAGATTTGGACCGATATCGACGGAATGCACAATAACGATCCGCGTATTGTGAAAGGTACCAAACCAATTGCACAGTTGTCCTTTGATGAGGCTGCTGAGTTAGCATACTTTGGCGCTAAGATATTACACCCACAAAGTGTATTCCCGGCTCAGAAGTATAAAATCCCGGTTCGTCTGTTAAACACAATGGACCCCAAAGCTTCCGGCACGCTGATCACTAATGATAGCGAGAAAGACAAGATCAAATCTATCGCAGCAAAAGACGGGATCACCGCTATTAAAGTCCAATCGAGCCGTATGCTGCTGGCTTATGGTTTCCTGCGCAGAATATTTGAAGTGTTTGAGAGATATAAAACATCGATTGATATGATCACTACTTCCGAAGTAGCTGTTTCATTAACCATTGATGACACCACGTATCTGAAAGATATTGAACAGGAGCTGCTTTCTTTCGGTACGGTTGACATAGACCAGGATCAAACCATCATTTGTGTGGTTGGTGATTTTGGCGCTGAAAAGCATGGTTATGCTGCCCGTGTTCTGGAAGCGCTAAAGCATATTCCCTTAAGAATGATATCATACGGTGGCAGCGACCATAATATGTCGCTCTTGCTGAATACGTCAGATAAAACCGAGGCTTTAAGAAGTTTGCATAACCGTCTGTTTTAATAAACTATCG
>JBQCEA010000120.1:0-2074 GCA_051960695.1 Mucilaginibacter sp.
TCGACCATATTAATGCCGCGGCTGTTCCGCTTGCAGGGTTAACTGCATGGCAGGGATTATTCGACCGCGGACACCTGCAAAAAGGACAAAAAGTGTTGATACATGCGGCGTCGGGCGGTGTGGGCACTTTTGCTGTGCAGTTCGCTAAATGGAAAGGCGCTTATGTTATCGGCACGGCTTCAGAAGCTAATATCTCTTTTGTAAAGCAATTGGGTGCCGATGAAGTGATCGATTATCATAAGGAGAATTTTGAGGATGTACTCAATGATATCGATCTCGTTTTCGATACCATTGGCGGCGATACACAAAAGCGCTCCATACAGGTATTAAAAAATGGCGGAAGGCTGATCACTACCCTGAAACCAGAATTTCAGGCAGAAGCCAGGGAAAAACATATTTATCTTGAAGGTTATACCGCACAGTCATATCCTGACCAGTTGGAACAAATAGCCGGTTTGATAGATCAGGGCATCATACAACCCGTTATCTCAATGGTATTAAGCTTGGATGAAATACGCAAGGCACAACAGATCAGCGAAGAAGGCCACGTGCGGGGAAAGATCGTTATCAAAGTAGTGTGATAATGGTTTAGCCCGCATCAGCTATATCCTCAAGCTGGTTGGGGTGATATACTTTGGTTTGGCCATTATCGAGTTTTACAGTGATCATCTCTCCGTTGATCAGTTCGATGGTACCATCGCCGTCCGGAGTTTGTACTTTTTGACCCCGCTGATAAGCTGTATTCATAAGTTTCCGGTATTAAAATAATTAAAGCTTTTGTTCCCAATCTTTTGGCCCGTCATTATCGGCGGTTCCCTCCTGGTAATTCTGTTGCGGATTGGGCTTATGTTCACCTTGCTTTCCATCCTCCTCACCAACCTTTTGCTGATCAGCCAATTCCTGCGGCCCCGGCACATTGGGTTCGGCTTTTTGTTTACCCGGACCGCCTTCCTGGTCTTTTGGTACAAAATTTTCATCCTCCGGATGTTCTTCCGCAGGTTGTGTACGGCTAAAATAAGCATTGTCTTCACCGGCCATTTCCGGTGGGTTCGCCTCGTCATTACCGGCCGGGGTCAGGTTGTTGCTGCCAAAGCTCTGGCCGCCCATGCCTTGCCCTTCCATGCCAGGGCTATTAATATCTTTCATTTTAGCATCGCCAAATAAATAGCTTCTTTTCAAGTCTTTTTCCTCCAGGTTTTTATCGTCGTCAACGCGGTATGCATTTGGTTTATCCGTTTCTGCAGGCCGCTGTGCCGGTTTGTTCTTTTCTGGGGTTTCATTTTCACTTACCATGCCAATAGATGTTGTTATATAGATACAAATAGCCATCAGGGCTTAATGTTTGCAAAACTTTCAAATAAAGCCGGTTAACATTATGCATTACATACAACGACAAGGTGGATATGGATTTTATTTATGAGGTTGTGAGTTTATTTTCTTCTTATAAAAATCCTGCTTGCTTGTATGGGTACGCTCCCGATGGTGTTCAACCAACAGCTCCTGCTCCATGTCTTCGCTCATAAACATATCCGATTTAATAATGATCGTTGTCTCTTGCTCTTCTACCTTTTTTTTGCTTTGTTTTACTACCACTTTCTTTCTTATTCCTCCTTATCCAATAACCTTTTGTAGTACCGTCCGGTTTTAAAAAATCCATTGCACGAAATACCTGTTTTCATCTCACAAAATACCTGATTTACTTAATGTTAAAGCGGAAGAGTAAACCAAAATTTACATCCATGGCCGGGTTCACTTTTTACGCCCATTGTACCGCCATGCTTTTCGATGATCTCGGCACAAATGAATAACCCCACTAACAATGTCCGGTTCAAAATCAATTGTACAAAATACAAACAAGCAAATTCAGTGAACGTTCTATCGGTATGAAACACGCTAAAGAAAATATCCCTGACCAGGAAGTAGGAAGGGCCACCGATTTTACCGAAGAAAAAGAATTCGGGACACAGGACGAGGCACATAACGGCTTTAAACATGCTGCCGAAAAACTGCTCACCGTTAGTGAATGGCATAATTACGCCGGGCCCGGGTCCTCGCGGTTTTGCATGACGAATAA
>JBQCEA010000121.1:0-3650 GCA_051960695.1 Mucilaginibacter sp.
GAAAATGCTCGGGCCCGAAACGTTTCTTTACACAGCGTACAAGAATGGTTCAGGCGTCTACGAGATCCCTTTTCATATCTGCATGGGGCTTGCATTTGCTTTTACAATGATCATTATGATCATTGTAAGCCTTTTTGGACCGAAGGTCAATGCCAAAGCTTTTGCTTTGGATAAATCAATGTTCAAAGTCCAGCCGGGCATATTAGCGCTGATCGTGATCACCATTATGATCATTTCGATGCTGTATGTAAGGTTCTGGTAATTAAACCTGATCGATCAAAAAAATAGCGGTGAGCCCAAAACTCATCGCTATTTTAATTACTACCCCTTATTTCGTTAGTGCCGGATAGGCTGAGCCCATCATTATGATGTAATGGTGCCCACGCTTTGTTCCGACTGGTGAAAGCACTACCAATGCAAGCGCACCCATCAACCATTTTAACCATTTCCCAATCGGTATTCTTCGCTGCGGATATGCAATACAAGCCATGCGATAATGTGATAAACTTCATATCAAATAAAAAACATATACCGACTTATGGCAATCGGATATTTATCTGAATTTTAATTGGTAACTAAATATAAATGTGTTATTATCGCATATAAAAAATTTAATACCTCATCACAATTTATGAATACTAAACCTTTCGCTACAACAAGCCTTTTAGGCTTATTAGCTATGCTTTTTATGTTACCAGCCTGCGCGCCTCCAAAACCGGGTAAATGGAAAAATGACCAAATCGAATCCGGAAAAAGAAGCGATTTCCACACTTTAAACACCCGCTTACTGGCCGAACTCAAAGTGGGCAAAGCTGACTACATGCAGGACATGATGTCAAAAGATTTTATGGCTGATGTGAACCGCTACCGTGCTGTAGAGCTGGTAAGCAACCGCCTGAAAGAAGATGATTACACCATCCTGGATGAATATTACATCGTTAATGCTACAAAAGGACAGGATTCAATAAAGAATAATAGCCGGCAAATAAATGATTACAAGGTGACCTATGACGGCGACACACAGGAAATGTATATTGCTTTTTTTGTTCCGAAGAATATACCTAATAAGTGGATGTTTACTGCTGTCTACAATAAATACGATTACGGTTGGAAACTGAGCCGGCTTGACGTTGGTCATTATACCACCAATGGCAAAACCGCGCCCGAGTTATATGAACTGGCAAAAGAATACTATGCTAAAAAATATATGGTTGATGCTGCCAACACACTTTCAGAAGCAAGTGATTGCCTGAGGCCATACGAAGGCTGGCAATATCCCATTGAAAGCAAAGTAAGTGAACTCGCGGGTAAAGTGACTGACATTGTCAACCAGAAATACTATAATTTATACCCCATCGCTCATGTAAGTACCAATCCGCGTATATTCAGGGTGTTTACGCAAACCTCAAAAGAAGGCGTCTTCCCGGTTATTTATTATTTAAGCAGGATAAAATTAAGTGATACTGTTGCGTTGAAAAGGGAAAACGCAGAGGTTCAGAAAATGATAGGACAATCTATGCCTGGTGTTGACAAGGACAACAAATACATTTACTATTCGGCATTTAATGCGATGCCCGACGGCACCAAAACTTTTGATCACTTCGACATGACCGAAAAGCTTCGGTAATATTTGCGTTTCAAAAGAACTTTCGGCGGGAACAGCAGTTATAATTTCATAAATTAGACTTCTATTCCCGCTTTTTATTTTGTGGGTATGTCGTTGCAAACACCTGATCTAAAATAAACTGCATTATTTGCAGAAACTTATCAGTTGGTTTAGGTAACTTTAAATTGAATAAAATTTGATCCTATGGACTCAAAAAATTCTTCCAACGAAACTGGAGCCGGGGAAAATTTTTCGGAACCTACCCGCAGGGATTTCCTCAAGCAATCAACACTTCTAACTGCTATTGCCTTAACGCCCGCACCTATCGTTAAAGCAGCCGAACAAGGCCTTGATGAAAAGATAGCCGAGCTCTACGAAAAAGTACCGATATCACTCGAGGTAAACGGCGTAAAACATCAGCTATCAGTAGAGCCGCGCGTTACTCTGCTCGATCTGTTACGTGAGCAGCTCGATCTTACCGGAACCAAAAAAGGCTGTGACCTGGGGCAATGTGGTGCATGTACTGTGCATGTGGATGGCTGCCGTGTCAATTCGTGCCTTACCCTGGCAGTTATTGTTAATGGTAAAAAGATCACCACCATTGAAGGATTGGCAAAAGGCGATCAGCTACACCCCATGCAGGAAGCTTTTATCAAGCATGACGGTTTCCAATGCGGTTATTGCACGCCGGGACAGATCATGTCGGCGGTGGCTTGTATACGCGAAGGACATGCCAATTCAGCAGATGAGGTAAGGGAATACATGAGCGGTAATATTTGCCGCTGCGGTGCATATCCCAATATTGTTGATGCCATAATGGAAGTAAAGAATGGAGGGCAACAGGTATGAAGCAGTTTCAATTTGTTCGTCCAGCAACACAACAGGCAACGCTGGAAGCCATTAATAAACCAGGCACTAAGATCATCGCTGGCGGAACTAATCTTGTCGACCTGATGAAACGTGGTGTTATGGCGCCTGATAAGCTGGTAGATATCAATCATCTTCCACTCAAAAATATCGCCTCAACCAAAACAGGTTTATACATAGGCGCCTTAGCTCTAAACAGCACTGTTTCAGAAAACCAATTGGTTTTACAAAAGCAGCCGCTGTTATCTATGGCGCTTAAAGCAGGTGCTTCACCTCAATTGCGTAACATGGCTACCGTAGGCGGCAATATGATGCAGCGTACTCGTTGCACTTATTTTTATGATACCACTATGCCATGCAATAAACGTGAGCCCGGTTCGGGATGCGGCGCCTTGGAAGGCTATAACCGTATGCATGCCATCTTTGGTGCCAGTGACAAATGTATTGCCGTGCACCCGAGCGATATGTGCGTGGCTTTAGCTGCGCTTGATGCAATTGTGATCCTGCAAGGCAAAAGAGGCGAGCGGCGTATCAAGTTCACAGACTTTCATCGCTTACCCGGCGACCATCCCGAAATAGATAATAACCTGGCTGAAGGAGAAATGATAACCGGAGTGGAAATACCGGACAATAGCTTCGCTAAAAATAGTTTCTACACCAAAGTCCGCGACCGCCAGTCTTATGCTTTTGCGCTGGTTTCTGTTGCAGCAGGTTTGGATATCAGCAACGGCATCATTCGCGAGGCTCGTCTGGCTATGGGCGGCGTAGCGCATAAACCATGGCGGTTGACAGAAGCCGAAAAAGCATTGGCAGGCAAACCTGTATCCGAAGGCAGCTTTAAACAGGCAGCCGAGATAGCCATGCAGGGTGCAAAAGCCTATCAGTATAATTCATTTAAGTTGAAGCTGGCACCTGCTACTATTGTTGAGACATTGAAACATGCATCTGGCTTAGTTTGATAAGCGCATGAAAGCAGACACAACAAATAAGGACGGAATTAAGCGGATAGATGCCCGGCTGAAAGTGACCGGCTCTATTAAATATGCTGCGGAATATAACTTCCCGGGACTGGTTTATGGTGCAATAGTAGCAAGCACTATTGCCAAAGGCAGGATAACAGATGTAGACAGTAAAGAGGCGCAAAATGCACCCGGTGTTTTAAAGGTGATCTCGCATT
>JBQCEA010000122.1:0-3243 GCA_051960695.1 Mucilaginibacter sp.
CCTACGTTAAAATTGCTTGTTTTAATATTTGCTGAATAAGTTTCATGCCCTTTACGGCTTCCGTTCATAGCTGCCGTTAAGTCGACAGCGCCATAACTGGAACGCAGCGTCATTTTAGTATTAAAGACTTTCATCGTCCCCTTGAAATTGCCCTTCACGTTCAGGTTCTCAGGTACACTGATGTTCGACGGTATCATGTTGGCCGCAACCAATTTTGATACATCGCGGCGGCTGGTATTCAGATCGGCAATATTCACATCAAAGTAAGCCTTATTCATATCAGGCAGGCCTTTCAAATTAGCCGAAGCTTTAATATGTGTATTGCTTAATCCGCTTATTTCCAGTGAAGGGATGCTCAGGTCATTTACCTTGCCTATAACTCTGCCATTGATACGGAAAACATCATTTGGTGAGCTTTTGAATGGCTCCATTGATGACATGGTTGGCATAACCAGTAATACATCCCGCAAGCCTAAGCGACTACCGTTCAGGTCGGCATTGATGCGTATCTGTCCTAAGTCCTTACTGATATTAGCGAGCGAAGGATAACCGACTTCAATTCGTCTTTGTATAACGGTTTGCGGAGTTTCCAGATAGAGGTTATTCAGATATGCATTGTGTGGTCCATAGAAAAATGCAGTATGGAATTTCTTAATGTCAAGCCCGCTTTTTTCGGCGAAGCTAATATTATTGATCTTACCCGAAATGGTATCAGGATTATACGCCAGGTTCTCCAGATCAGCATTGAGGCCGTGGATATGCATGTGGGCATAATCCATTCCTTTACCTATTGGTTTCTGTGCATTATTATCAAATTTTATGTCATCGTTATCCAGCGTGAACTTACGCAAAACAGCTGCCCAGCCTTTGCCGCTTTGGGGTTTGGCAACCAGCGTATCAATTTTCTTAGCCGTTTTTACAACTGCTTTTTTTACGGTTTGTGGTTTGGCAAAAGTAAGCGAGGCTTTAGTGTTAGATAAGGTAATATTGTTGATGTCAGCTATTTGATTTTTCAGATCTAACTTATTCATCTCAACCAGGAACTTACCCAGGTTCACCGTGGCCGCCATTTCATTGGTGCGGTAATCCACATTGATCTTTGAAAGGTCGATAGTACCCAGCTTAAGGGTCATATTAATATGCTTGGTGGCTGTATCCACCGTTGCGGCCTTTGCCACCGCTGATCCCGATGGCGTTTGAACGATCCTGGCATTAACTTCCGAAAGAGTGATCTTTGGTATGTTGAATTTCATCTTATCCATATCAAAGTCCTTAATGTCAGTATCAAAATGCCCAAGGAAGAAGTTTACGCTATTGCCGTTTGTGGCATCACTATAACCGATCTTTATTTTATCGAGCTTAATCTTGCCGACCGAAAATTTCATAGTCGACGTGGTGTCTTCAGGCTTTACAGGTTTTTTCTGCTCACTGGCAAACGCCTTAACGATATAATCGAAGTTGAAAACGCTGTCTTTATTCTTTTTAACGTTGGCAGTGATCCCTTTCAGGTCTATTTCATTTACTTCGACTACATGATGAAGCAGTTTCAGCATACTGATGTCGACCCTTAACTGATCGCCCGCTAATAGGGTGTCTTTTTTCTGGTCTTCAAAATAAACACTGTCCAACTCTAATAATTTAGGGAAACCCAGGCTGATATGGCCGATTTTAACTTTGGTATGGATTTTATTCTGCAAAAAGGTAACAGCTTTGTCCTTGACAAAATTTTGCACAGCAGGCACCTGGATCAGAACAAATATCAGCAGGATCAGGAACAGAACACTGCCAATTATCCAGAGGATAGTCTTAAGAGCGATGCGTCCGGCTTTTTCCAAGGGTGTATATGTTTTTCAAAAGGTTAATTGATAACTTATTTATTGACAAAAGGTTTGCTCATGCATTGCTTTGATCAACTTATTAAACATCTATACAGTTTTCAACAACCATGTGCTATAACTTGTTTTTTGATAGATTTGTATTCTTCGGGAAAGTTGATACAGATTAGTTATGCCGGATTTTTCGCACCTACACGTACATACGCAGTTTTCATTATTAGACGGGGCCGCTGATATATCCAAATTATATAAAAAGGCCGCCGCCGATGGTATGAAGGCCATTGCTATTACCGACCATGGTAACATGTTTGGCGTATTCAAATTTGTGGCCGAAGCGGGTAAGCATAATGTTAAGCCCATTGTAGGCTGCGAATTTTATGTTGTTGAAGACAGGCATAAAAAAACTTTCACCAAGGAAAAAAAGGACGTTCGCTATCACCAGCTTTTGCTGGCTAAGAATGCTGAAGGCTATCGCAACCTGGTAAAACTGTGTTCATTAGGTTATATGGAAGGGCTTTACAGTAAATGGCCCCGGATAGATAAGGAACTGATACTGCAATACCACAAAGGCCTTATAGCCACAACCTGTTGTATTGGTGCCTCTGTGCCCCAATCTATTCTGAAGAACGGCGAGGAAGAAGCCGAAAAAGAATTTAAGTGGTGGCTTGATCTTTTTGGAGAAGATTATTACATCGAGCTGCAGCGCCATGATATTCCCGAGCAGGAGATCATTAACAATACGTTGCTGAAATACGCAAAGAAGCACAACGTAAAGATCATTTGCTCAAATGACTCGCATTACGTTGACCAGCAGGATTCAAACGCACACGATATTTTACTCTGCGTAAATACCGGCGATATGCAAAGTACCCCCATTGCGACTGATGAAGAAGGTGGCAAGGGATTTCGCTTTGGCTTTCCTAACGATCAGTTCTATTTTAAAACGCAGGCCGAAATGGGCAAGCTGTTCCATGATCTGCCCGAATCATTGGATAACACCAATGAGATAGTAGATAAGGTTGAGGTGCTAAAGCTGAAAAGGGATATTTTGTTGCCGAACTTCCCAATTCCGCCGGAATTTAGGATCCATGATGGCAAGGATGCGGATACCCTAAACCAATGGGAATACCTGAAACACCTTACCTTTATGGGGGCCAAGGAACGCTATCGGGATATTACGCCAGATGTGGAAGAACGCATCAATTTCGAGCTGTTTACTATTAAAACCATGGGTTTTGCCGGATACTTCCTCATCGTATCCGACTTCATCAAGGCAGGCCGGGATATGGGTGTATTCATTGGTCCGGGACGTGGCTCGGCGGCGGGTTCTGTAGTGGCTTACTGTATCGGTATCACTAATATCGACCCTATAAAATATAACTTGCTTTTCGAAAGGTTCCTGAACCCC
>JBQCEA010000123.1:0-4065 GCA_051960695.1 Mucilaginibacter sp.
ATAGGCATACAAAATATCAATGGCAGTAAAACCCATCAGCGCTAAGGGCAGATAAAAGAATATGCGGTATAGCGGTTCAAAAACGGTTGACCGGAAGCCTGTAGTCAAGTTAAAGTGCTCGGACGAGTGATGCGTAACGTGCATGGCCCAAAACAAACGGCAGTAATGGCCTACATAATGCAGCACCCAATACAGAAAATCCTGTGCCACTACTAAAATAACCCAGTAAGCAACGGTACTCTTTATCTCAAACAGACGGTATTGCCATGCATGGCTGAGCATGGAAAAGGTAAACACCTTAACGGCAATATTGATAATAAAAGCCAGCGAAGTGAGGTATATATTAGTCCAGGTGTCGCGTTTTTGGTAATATTTACGGTCTTCCCAATAGCTCAGCCCCATTTCTGTCAGGGTAAGCAATATCAGTAAACAGACCAATATACCGGCCGCTTCGTTTCTGGGGTCCAGGGGAAACATGGGGTTATAACGCAGAATAATAGTTTAAACTTGCGTAAAGTTCGTCTTCTGTGCAAATATTATCAATACGGCATTGTCCGATACTCGTCAATAATGAAGCATTGATCTTGCCGCTCTGATTCTTTTTGTCCTTTTGCATAATACCAAGCAATGTTCCATAGCACGATTCATTAAACTCATACTTAGGGTATAAGCCCATAATGGTTTCGGTTATCTCTGCAAGTTCAGCATCGGTTAAGTCAGTTTTAATATGGGATAGTTTAGCCTCGGCTATCATGCCTGCTGCAATAGCCTCACCGTGGGTAAGCGGGTCTTCGTCATTCATCAATGAAAAAGTTTCAATAGCATGGCCAATGGTATGGCCGAAATTGAGGCTTTTGCGTATGTTCTTTTCGTGCGGGTCCTCAATTACAACATCGTTCTTAATCTCAACCGAATGATAAACCAACTCAGCGGATGGGTTTTGAAGATCACTTTGCTTTAGTTTTCGCCAATAATCGGCATCGGCTATCAAACCGTGTTTCAGCATTTCTGCCAGGCCGGACAGTATTTGACGTGGCGGGAGTGTTTGCAAAAATTCATGCTCAATAAATACCGCCTTCGGTTGGGTAAAGGTACCGATGATGTTTTTGATGTTTTCGAGATCGATCCCGGTCTTACCGCCAACAGACGCATCAACCTGCGAAAGAAGCGTAGTTGGAATGTGAACAAAGTCAATCCCGCGTTTATAGGTGGATGCTGCAAATCCGCCGAGGTCACTGATCACGCCACCACCTAAGTTGATCAAGAGGCTTTGCCTGTCGGCGCTGAAATCAATCAGCATTTTCCATACACCGATGCAGAAATCAATATTCTTGCTTTCCTCGCCGGCGTTTATTTCTATTACATCAAAATTATCCAGTTTGTCGATATACTTGCGTATAACCGGCAGACAATGTTTTGCGGTATTCTCATCAGTTAAAACAAAAAAGCGCGAATAATTACCGGCCTCAATGAATTTAACCAGTTCGGTTAAGGTATTATTAAAATAGATCGGATAGTTTATACTTTGCAACGTGTTCATTATAATACTTTGATTTTTGTTCCCCTGAATTCAACTACATCACCTTTCTTCACCTTCAGGCGTTTTCGGTAATCAACTGTTCCGTTGTACTTCACTTCACCCTGTGTTACTACAATTTGCGCTTCTCCGCCGGTATCAACCAGGTTGGTTGCTTTTAGTAATTGGATCATCGGGATGAATTCGCCCTCTAATTTGAATTCTATCATGGGACGGCAAAAATAAACTATTCAAAGGATAATGAGTTATTTGCTTTGCATTTTCTAATTTTGCGCCATGCTCAATAATGATACTGTTGCTGGCCCCGGCAAGGGCAGGCTCTCTTTTGATAATACCGAAATAGCCTTTCGTCATTCATCTAATACTGACCTGAAACGCGCTTACTGGCTGTTCAGGATCATCAATATCAATTTCCTGGTTAAGATAGGGCCGCCTATAACCAATTTTGCTATGTCAATCGGGCTGCCTATTAAAAGTTTGATCAAGGCCACCATATTCAAGCATTTTTGCGGAGGCGAGACCATTGCTGAATGTGATAATACCATTAAAAACTTAGCACAGGGAGGTGTGGGCACCATATTAGATTACTCAGTAGAGGGTGAGGATGATGAGCAAGTATTTGATAATACGCGCGATGAAATTATTCTGACCATTAATCGTGCTGCTGAAGACAAAGTAGCTGTGCCCATAACTGTATTTAAGATAACCGGCGTAGGCAGGTTTGGCTTGCTGGAGAAACTGGATGCCGGTTCAGATCTTAACGATGAAGAAGAAGCGGAATGGCGTAAGGTGCAGGCCCGGGTTTTGGCTATTTGTGCCAAAGCTTATGAAAACAATGTGCCGGTAATGATAGACGCTGAAGAAACTTGGATTCAGAAAACAATAGATATGCTGGCGTTGAATATGATGCAGAAATTCAACAAGGATAAGGCTATTGTTTATAATACATATCAGCTATACCGCCATGATAAGCTGGCATCTCTAAAAAACGACCATAACACAGCCGTAATGCAGGATTTTATCCTGGGTGCAAAGCTGGTACGCGGCGCCTATATGGAAAAGGAGCGCAAACGCGCCGCCGAAATGGGCTACGAATGCCTGATACAGCCGGATAAGCAATCTACAGATCGTGACTATAATGATGCTTTACATTTTTGCATTTATAATATTGCTAAGATCGCTTTTGTAGCCGGTACGCATAACGAGAACAGCTGCCGCCTGCTGGCTGATTTATTGAACGAAAAGAATATCTCGCACAATAACCCGCATGTTTACTTCTCGCAATTGCTGGGAATGAGCGATAACCTGAGCTTTAATCTCGCCGATGCAGGCTATAATGTGGCTAAATATGTACCTTACGGACCTGTTAAGGCAGTCCTACCCTACCTCTTCCGCCGTGCGCAGGAGAATACGGCTATAGCCGGACAAATGAGCCGGGAGCTGGGCCTGATCGTTGCGGAGAGAAAACGGAGGAAGGTTTAAGTTAAAAAACTTTGTCATTCGAGTGAGCCGCGCTGACATGAGTGATAATATGAGGAGAAGTCTTCTCAAGTGACAAACATGGCGTATAGGCATATCGTATAAGATTTCTCTCCTGTTCCTCGATCACTTTTCCTCGCCAACAGGTTCGAAATGACATTAAAATATAAAATCGTGTCATTTCGACGAACAGGCTTGAATGAGGGCTGGAGTGAGGAGAAATCTTATATAAGATACAAGATATAAAGCTTCCCTCTCATCCGAAAGACCAATCGTTTAAAATCTAATCGTATCCGTATCTACAGGCGTATAACCCAATAAACGGCTCATTGTCAGTATTTGCCCTTTGTGATGAAATTCATGTGTAATAACATGCGTATAAAGCTGCAACGGACTCAGCGTCATTGGGAAACCGCGATGCTTGATGACGGCGGTGAAAGGTTCCTCAAAATTATCATCATATTTTTCGAGGAATTCGCCCATAAAACCATTTACCTTTTCAAATAGCGAGCTGATCTCGTTAAGGCTTTTTGCATCTTCAGTTTTATAGAACAATGCGCTTCTATCCAGTCCGAAATTATTGATCCAACTCATATAAGTGTTCACATTATGCACCAGCAAATCGGCGATGCTTGAATTATTGAACTCGCTGACGGGTTTATATAGATCATCTTGCTTTATGCTTTCGCAGTAAGCAAACAAAGCACCTCTCGCACCTTTTATCTCCTCGTATTGAGCATTTATGAGTTCGATCATATTAAAGTAAGTTCTCTCTTTTAACAAAATCCTGCACTGTATCCGGCGATTTCATCAGGTAAGTTTGTATTCCCAGTTCTTTTGCAGCTTCCAGGTTAGCGGCAATATCATCTATAAATAATGTTTCTTCCGGCTTCAGGTTGTTTTCGTGTAAAACCTTTTCAAAAATGGCCTTATCCGGTTTTCTCATGCCTACCAGGTGCGAATAGTAAGTTTTCTCAAACAGGTGATCATTTCCTTCAAATCCAAACTCCTTTTTCAAGTAATCCATGATAAAATCATAATGGATCGGG
>JBQCEA010000124.1:0-6012 GCA_051960695.1 Mucilaginibacter sp.
GTTATTATTAATATAATTCCGAAAATTTATATTTTATAAATAATTATTCTGTAATATACAATATTTAAAGAATTTAATTCGTTTTAGGTGTGTATATTAATTAACTGATTGTTACACCCTAAATCCTAAAACGATGGCTGAGTTAATTTCCTCCGAAAAGAAAGCTGGCAGAAGTTCGTTAAAAAAAATGCCCGTTCGGGTTGATCTTACTGCCCTGGTAGATCTGGCCTTTTTATTGATCACCTTTTTTATTATGACCGCTACTTTGGCAAAGCCTAAAGCAATGCCCTTGATAATGCCTGCTCCCGGCCCGGCAGGTGCAGTGGCCGCCAGCTCAACCATGACGGTTTGCCTGGGTAAAAATGACCGTGCAGTTTGGTATCTCGGTTTACCCGATAAACCGCTTACGTCACCTGCTGTAGTCGATCTTGGGAAAAATGGCTTGAGGCGGGCACTGACTGAAACCGGTGATCATGTATTCAAAGCCACAGGTAAGGGTATAATGGTTTTAGTTAAACCATCTGACCATTCAAAGTACGGCGATATGGTGACCGCACTTGACGAACTGAACATTACCCGTGTCCCGTCTTACGCTATTGCTAAGATATTGCCCCAGGATGTCGACCTGCTTAAAAATAAAGGTTCATATTAACCCACCTAAACCTCAGATATGGCCGCCGGTTGTACAATCGGCGGCCTGATTTCATTCATTTCTTAATCTTTTCATTCGCTTGTTTTTCAGTGGCTTTTTTCTTTTTTTGCGCATACTAAAAAAGTACAAAGTAAGTTTTACCTTTGTACCCTGAAAAAAATCGCCATAAGTTATTGAAGCTTTGCGATAAACAGGTGTGAACTATTAAAAGGTAACTGCGAGAGGAGTATAGTATTGCCTTTGATCCCCCGGAATAGGGGCTGCCACTGACTAATAAAATGGGATATAAAGATCAGATTGATTTTTTAAGATTACCACAGCATATAGCCATCATTATGGATGGTAATGGCCGTTGGGCTAAGGGTAAAGGCAAGTTAAGGGTATTTGGCCACCGTAATGGTGTTATCTCTGTTAGGGATGTTGTTGAAGCTTCGGTAGAGATAGGCATTAAGTACATTACTTTATATACCTTTTCGTCAGAGAATTGGAACAGGCCCAAGCTGGAAGTTTCGGCAATTATGGAATTAATGATCAGCACGATACATAAAGAAATAGAAAACTTTATGAAGAATAATGTGCGGCTTAATGCTATAGGCGACCTGACGATGCTTCCGGGAAAATGTTATAAAGAGCTTACTGCTGCTATTGAACGAACCTCATCTAATACTGGCCTGATTCTTACACTGGCTTTAAGCTATAGTTCACGCCGCGAGATTATGCAGGCTGCTAAAGAGATAGCCCGCCAGGTGAAGAACGGCGACCTAAATCTGGATGATATTAATGAAGAAGTCTTTGAAAATAATTTATATACCAGCGGTATGCCTAACCCCGAATTATTAATCAGGACAAGTGGAGAATACCGCATAAGTAATTATTTACTTTGGCAAATTGCCTATGCTGAACTCTATTTTACATCAAAACTGTGGCCCGATTTCAGACGTGAAGATCTGTTCGAGGCCATTATTGATTACCAGAAGCGCGAGCGCAGGTTTGGCTTGATAAGCGAGCAACTAAACTAAATTTTTACTTTTAACACTTTTTAACAACTGTATAAATTATTTTTAGCCCACTAAAATATTCGGATGAATAAATTTCTTTTTGCTATCATTTTCACTGTAATAAGTACCGCTGTCATGGCTCAGGTTCCAAACCAAAGGCCACTGACTAAATCTATACCTGCCGATAGTTTGAGCTACTTAAACCCGAAGGACTATATTATAGGGGGCGTTACGGTTACCGGTACTACTTACCTTGATAAGGATGTGCTGATCACCATTTCTAAATTAAATAAGGGCGACAGGATCAATTTACCGGGCGATCAGAATGCAGCGGTTATCAAACGCATGTATGACCAGGGGCTTTTTGATGATGTAAAGCTGAACATTACCAGGATAAACCAGGATACGATATACCTTCAAATAGCCGTAGTTGAACGGCCGCGCCTGTCACGTATGCATATAACAGGCATTCGCAAAGGCGAAGTTGAAGATCTGCAAAAGAAACTAAGCGACAAGACCTCTAAAATCGTAAACGAGAACTTATTAAGTACCACAACAGCGATCATTAAAAAGCACTTTGCTGAAAAAGGCTTCCTGAATACAACCGTTGATATTAAACAAAGAAAAGATCCGGGTGATGCGAATAGTGTAATATTAGATATTGCTGTGGATAAAAAACAAAAAGTCAGGATCAATAGTGTCACGTTCGTGGGGAACAAGGATTTTTCAGAAAAGAAACTGAGAAAGTTTTTGAAAAAAACCCGTCAGCGCAGATGGTATAACTTGTTCGGTTCCAGAAAGTTCCTGCATGACAAATATGAAGAGGACAAACAAAATCTGATCGAAAAGATGCAGGATAAGGGTTATCGTGATGCTGAGATCTTGAGCGATACGGTTTCAAAACACGATGCCAATACCGTAGATGTTAAAATAAAGCTTTACGAAGGTCATAAATATTACTTTGGTAATGTTACATGGTCTGGCAACGCACGTTATCCTACAACACTTTTAAATAAATTACTCCGCGTTAAAAAGGGTGACGTATTCAGCGAGGAAGAACTGAACAAACGTTTATCAGGCCCTACACCTAATAATGACGACGTATCTACACTTTACCTGGATAATGGTTATTTAACCTATAGCGCGGATCCGGTACAGACTAAGATCTATAATGATACCGTTGATCTGGACATTCGTATATACGAAGGCCCTCAGTACACCTTGAACAGGATCATTCTTAAAGGTAACGACGTAACGAATGACAAGGTTGTAAGGCGCGAGATACGCACTAAACCAGGCCAAACATTTAGCAAGGAACTGTTGATCCGCAGTACACGTGAGATATCGCAGCTGGGCAATTTTGACGAACAAAAAACTGAACCAAAACCAACTAATATCAACCCTGCTGATGGAACAGTAGACATTATCTATAACGTTGTGGAAAAACCATCCGACCAAATAGAGCTATCTGGTGGTTTCGGTGGTGGTATGCTGGTAGGTACGTTAGGATTAACCTTTAACAACTTCTCGTTACGAAATATATTTCACCTGAAAGATTATAAACCGTTGCCAAAAGGCGATGGCCAGAAATTGAGCATCCGCGGTCAATCGAGTGGTAGAACATATCAAAACTATTCGTTTACTTTTACAGAACCATGGCTTGGCGGTCACAAGCCTATATTCTTCTCTCTTTCGGCTTACACGCAGTTAAGTTCAACGGGACAGTACTATGCGCCATCGAGCCCATATTATAATAATCTGCGTATCAATGGTGTTGGTGTAACTTTAGGTAAGCGTTTAAACTGGCCTGATAACTACTTTCAATTAAATTACTCGTTAAACTTTGACCATTATAACCTGGACAATTATCCGGGCTATATTTTCCAAAATGGTATATCTTATAATATCAAATTAACACAGCAAATTACACGTAACTCGCTGGATGTACCAATATTTCCTACACAGGGTTCAAATATCCAGCTTACTTTGCAGGGTACTCCACCATATTCGTTATTTAACAACATTAACTATAATATAGCAACCTCACAGCAGATCTATCGTTTTGTAGAATATTACAAAGTGAAATATGATGCGCAATGGTTTCAGAAAATTTATGGTAAACTGGTGCTGATGACCCAGGTACGTTTCGGCTTTCTGGGCGAATATAACTCAGCTGTTCCTGCCTCCCCGTTTGAAGGGTTTAAGCTTGGCGGCGATGGCATGGCAAGTTACCAGTTTTTGCAGGGAAGCGATATTATCGGCTTAAGAGGCTATCAGAATTTTACTATCATCCCGGTAGGTTCAAAGTATACTGCTGACACCAACCCGGGTAGTACGATCTACAATAAATATACGCTTGAATTGAGGCATCCGGTTATTACCAGCCAGTCGGCAACCATATTTGTACTTGCCTTTGCAGAAGGCGGTAACGTATGGGATCATTTTGATCAATTTAATCCATTTAACATTAGACGCTCAGTAGGTGTTGGAGCGAGAGTATTTTTGCCTATTTTTGGTTTGCTCGGTCTTGACTATGGTTATGGTTTCGATGCTATTCCTGGTATACCAGGCGCAAACAAAGGGCAGTTCAGCTTTTCTATCTCTCAAAGCCTGGGCGGTCAGTTTTTTTAATGGCTTAATTGATGAAAAAGATAATTTTATCAATATTTTTTACGTTTATTGCGTTTAGTACATTTGCACAGCGTTTTGCATTTGTAGATTCTGATTATATTTTAAAACATGTACCGGAATACGCCGCCGCGCAGAAGATGATCGCTTCCTTATCAGATCAATGGCAAAAGGAAGTTGATAACCGTTCGGCAGAGATCGACCGCATGTACAAAGCGTATGAAGCGGATAAAGTATTAATGACCGCTGATATGAAAAAGCGGCGGGAAGCTGAAATAGCGCAGAAGGAGAAGGAAGTGAAAGATTTTCAGCGGACAAAGTTTGGGCCTGACGGTGAACTGGCTAAGAAGAGTGACGAATTGATAAAACCGATACAGGAGCGTATAACCAAAGCTATCCAGGCAGTTGCGGAAAGCGAGAACCTGGATATGATCTTTGATAAAAACAGCGAGATTATAATGCTATATGCTAATCCGCACTATGATAAAAGTGCGGATGTAATAACGCGTTTAGGGCTTAAACCCGGTGTGTTTGCTAAATAAAACTTATAAATAAAATTAAACTATTATTAATCCAGAACAGAAAGAAGAAAATGAAAAAACTATTAACAGTGGCTTTGATGGCGATGAGTGTAGTGTTTGCGGGGAACGCAGCCAAAGCACAGGCAAAAATAGCGTACATCAAGTTTGATGAGCTTATTGACCAAATGCCTGAAACCAAAAGTATCCGTACCCAGCTTGAGACTTATAACAAGCAATTCCAGGATACGTATAGCGCTATGACTAACGAGTATCAGTCAAAAGGTCAGGCTTACGAAGCACAGCGGGCAACAATGACTGACGCTGTACGTACAGCTAAGGAAAGTGAATTACAAGACTTGCAAAAACGCATTCAGGCATTTCAAACAGATGCTCAGCAAAAAGTAAATCAAAAAACTAATGAGCTTTCAAAGCCATTATTTGATAAGGCACGTGGCGCAATCTCACAGGTAGCAAAAGAAAAAGGCTATACTTATGTGATCAATTCTTCACAAACAGATTTGATCGTATCGCCTCCGGGTGATGATATCATGGCTGAAGTAAAAGCCAAATTGGGTATAAAATAAAATTGATCTGAAAAGATAGTTTCGGGCGTGCTTTCGGCCGCTTTTTAGTAACAGGATTTATAAATAGCTTAGACCGAACATTAGTAAAAGAAGATGAAAAAACTATTAACAGTGGCTTTGCTGGCAATGTGTGTGGTGTTTACCGGAAACATGGCCAAAGCGCAGGGTAAGGTAGGCTATATAAAGATTGATGAGTTGATCGATCAGATGCCTGAAACTAAGACGATACGTACGCAGCTTGAAGCTTATCAGAAACAATTCATTGATCAGTTAACTGCAATGAACAACGAATACCAGTCGAAAGGGCAGGCATACCAGGCACAGCGTGCAACAATGACCGACGCAATCCGTTCATCCAAAGAAGCGGAGTTAACCGACCTGCAAAAAAGGATGACCGATTATCAGAATGATGCACAGCAAAAGGTCACTCAAAAAACCAATGAGCTTTCGAAGCCATTATTTGATAAAGTCCGCGCTGCTGTGGCAGAGGTAGCTAAGGCAAAAGGTTATGCTTATGTGATCAACGCATCACAAACAGACCTGATAGTTGCACCGCCCGCAGATGACCTGATGCCTGATGTAAAAGCTAAACTCGGTATTAAGTAAAAGATTTGAACAAACAGTATTAT